>NZ_JAUBQW010000184.1:0-9958 GCF_036701485.1 Microcoleus sp. Pol11C3
CCCGTTCCACAAGAAAAAATGTTTTTTGTGGGATGGGCATCTTGCCCGTCCTAGTTATTTTTGCAAGAGGTCTAATAAATAAATTGGCAGTCCAGACAGTGCTAGAGAAGTCTCGCATTCCTGATACTTGCCGTTTGACTGCAACTGAAATGCGAAAACTCGCAAACCTTTAACATCAATTACCCAATATTCAGGAATACCCAAATCGGCATAGAGATATTTTTTCTCATCTAAATCTATTGTTAAAGTAGTGTCTGAAATTTCGCCCACTAAATCGGGTACTCGCCACTGTTCTAAATTAATATAACGCCGTTCTCCTGTTTGCCAACTTGGGTATTCCCTGCCCAGATAAAGCATTAAATCTGGCGATGCAGCTTGCTTTTTAGGTTTTTCTAGCAAGCAGCCGCCCAGGGAACTGTATATCTGTTCTGGTACTTGACTAAACCAGATATAAAACAAAACTGTGAACAAGTTATTGATGCTGGCGGGATTGATTCCTTCTTTTCCCATGTCAATGACCAAGAGCCGATCGCAATTAAAGAACAATCCGATGTTATAATTTTTGGAATCGTCGCGAACAACCAGGTACTCTTCCCAAGTGGCCGTTGTCCATTGAGATGAAGTTGCTGTAATATTCCTTTGGATAACTGTCGCAATTGAAGCTGTCATGGCAGTTTCTAAGATTTTTAAACTATTTTATCCCTACTTTAACAAATAAGGTGGGCATTGCCCACCTTAATCTTAGTCTCGCGTTGCACGGACTTTAGTTGTCACGAACGCAGGTCGAGGCTAGCAACCGGGTTTCTATCAAAAATCTTTGCTTTCTTAACCAGAGATAGGAAGAAACCCGGTTTATGAGCGTCCATAACTGTTAACACATTCTAACCCCTATTTTTCTCCGACCAAATGCGGGTCGGTAGTCCCCAAACATAGACAAACCCTTCGGCCGCCTTGTGGTCGAATTCGTCCTCTGCGCCGTAGGTTGCTAAGTCGAAACTGTACAGCGAATTTTCGGATTTGCGGCCGACAATTGTGGCATTTCCTTTGAATAGTTTGAGCCGCACGGTTCCAGTTACTCGCTTTTGCGTGTCCTGAATAAATGCGTCTAAAGCTGTTTTTAAAGGGTTGTACCAAAGGCCGTTGTAAATCATTTGGCTGTAGGTTTCTTCGATGCCTCGCTTGTATCGCGTTACATCGGCTGTCAGTGTCAAACTTTCTAAGTCCCGGTGCGCGTGCATCAAAACTAAAATCGCTGGTGTTTCGTAAATTTCCCGCGATTTAATCCCGACTAGGCGGTTTTCAATCATGTCGATGCGCCCGACTCCGTGATTTCCAACTATCTCGTTGAGTTGGGAAATTAAGGCGACTGGTGATAACTCTTTGCCGTTCAAACTGACAGGATTTCCGAACTCGAAACCGATTTCAATATATTCGGGTGTGTCGGGAGTTTGCTCGATCGCCTTTGTCATCAAAAACACCTCTTCCGGTGGTTCCGCCCAAGGATCTTCGAGGATGCCGGCTTCAATTGCCATTCCCAATAAGTTGCGATCGATACTGTAAGGCGAAGACTTCTTCACCGGCGACGGAATGCCGCATCTCTCGCCGTATGCGATCGTTTCCTCGCGGCTCATTTTCCACTCCCGCGCCGGTGCTAAGATTTTAATCTTGGGGTTGAGCGCGCCGATCGACACATCGAACCGCACCTGATCGTTTCCCTTACCTGTACAACCGTGGGCGATCGCATCTGCACCGTATTTTTCCGCAGCTTCTACTAACAATTTAGCAATCAGCGGGCGAGCCAGGGCAGTCGAAAGGGGATAACGGTTTTCGTAAAGTGCGTTAGCTTGAATCGCTGGAAACGCATAGTTTTTGACAAATTCCTCGGTAGCATCAATAACTAAAGATTCCGAAGCACCGGATGCTAAAGCTTTTTTGCGGATCGGTTCTAATTCGTCTCCCTGTCCCAAATCCGCAGCCAGAGTAATTACCTCTTCCACACCCCACTCGTTTTTGAGGTAAGGAATGCAGACGGAGGTATCGACTCCGCCCGAATATGCTAGTACAACTTTTTTAGCGCGACTCATTGCTATTTACATCCTGAATTTAACTGACATCTTGCACCCGCTGTGAATCAGCCTTTTAGGGGCGGGCCAGATGCCCACCCCACAATAAAATTAAATTTTTGTGGAACAGGCATCTTGCCTGTTCGGGAGAATGGTGTAAGATGCCTGCCCCACAATAAAATTAAATTTTTGTGGAACAGGCATCTTGCCTGTTCTGGAGAATGGTGCAAGATGTGATATTTAACCGACTTTTCATTATGCACCTAATTGAGATCGATTCTTGTCAGAAATAGTACAGATTTATATATTCTTTTTTTGCTAAACTTTGCTATTTACCCGGGGTGTTGCTGCGAAAAATCTGCTACCGTGGGATACGGTAACTGTGGCGATGGGGAAAAGTCGTGTTTTTTAGTGTTGTGATTCCGACGTATAATCGTAAACCGATTTTGGCAAAATGTCTACTGGCTTTGGAAAATCAGCAGTTCGGTGAGATTGTCAGAGAGTATGAAGTAATTGTCGTGGACGACGGCTCGACGGACGGGACGATCGAGTGGTTGGTGGCAAATGCCGACTTGTTGCCTCATGTGCGATCGATCGCCCAATGTCACCAAGGCCCCGCCGCTGCCCGGAATTTGGGCGTTGAAGATGCTAAGGGCGAGACAATTATTTTTATTGACAGCGATTTGGTGGTGACTGAGCATTTTTTGCAAGCACACGCCGATGCTTTACTACAGGGTTACAAAGATACTGATGCTGTTTTTACTTACGGCAGCGTGATTAATACCTGCAATTTCGATAATCCTACTTCGGAACCATACAAAATAACGGATTTTTCGGCGGCTTACTTTGCTACGGGAAATGTGGCGATCGCCCGCCACTGGCTGCTGGCTGCTGGACTTTTTGACAATCGCTTTCAACTGTACGGATGGGAAGATTTAGAATTGGGAGTTAGGTTAAAAAAATTAGGTTTGAAACTCATTAAATGTCCGGGTGCTGTCGGCTATCACTGGCATCCACCTTTTAGTTTAGAGCAAATTCCGGGCATGATTGACAGAGAAATTCAGCGGGGGAGAATGGGAGTTTTATTTTATCAAAAACACCCAACTTGGGAAGTACGGATGATGATTCAAATGACTTTTTTGCACCAAATACTGTGGGGAGTTTTATCATTGGGCGGGATGCTGAACGAGCGGACGATGACTCCTTTTTTGCAGTGGTTGATTGACCAAGGCAAGCCGCAGTTAGCGTTAGAAATAGCTCGGATTTTTCTGAATTGGTATAACGTGAAAGCTGTGTACGCCGCAAGCGGGGAATTGCAGATCGAAACAAAGATACCATAAATCAAGCCGAGGGTGTAAATAAAATATAGGATATTCTAGGAATTTTTCAGAGCGGATTGGTGCCAACTTCAGCTCCCCTGTAGTAACGGTATACTATTTTACAATTATGCCTAAATCCCCCTAACCGTGCTTAAAAAAGGTCATTTAGGGGGTTCAAGACTTGGATACAAACAAGACAGACAAAGGATTTTAGTCTTAAGTTGATACGAATAGTCAGGGCTGGTTTAGTTGCCGTCTGTAGTAAGTATATCTACTGAAAAAACCTAACACCGAGCCACTCGGTAAATGCAGGCGAAACCGGGTTATAGACACTGTAAAAGTTTTACGTTTAATCAAAGTTGCTTGCTTAGCCTGTGATTTAAGGCAGCTCGGCTTTTTTTTCAATTAGCTGCGATAAGTTTATCCGCCAACATTTTCAAAAGAATCTTATTTTTGATATAATGATAGATGATTTAGGAGAACGCTATATATAGCCGATAGTTGTGCTAATTTCCCTGAGAGTTTGAGGTACAAGCGGTTAATGGCTTTTAAAATGTTCCGCATATTAAATTTGAATTGTTGGAGGGTCTGCTGTGAATACAACTGACGGTCAAAATCCAAGACTAGAAACACTTACAGTTCAAACTACTCCCTTACAACAAAACATTTTAATGGTGGATGACCACCCAGAAAGCTTGCGGCTTTTATCCCAGATTTTGTCTAAGCGAGGATATAAAGTGCGACCGACACGGGATGGCAGCTTGGCTCTCAACTTTGCTCGATCGAGCGCACCGGATTTGATTTTGCTGGACATCATGATGCCAGGTATGGATGGCTATCAAGTCTGCCAACTGCTAAAAGCTTGTCCGGAAACCAAACATATTCCTGTGATTTTTATCAGCTCTTTAGATGAAGTTTTTGATAAAGTCAAAGCTTTTTCGCTGGGGGCGGCAGACTACATTACTAAACCGTTTCAAATAGAAGAAGTGGTGGCTCGCGTCCAAAATCAACTGCTGCTCAGTCGGCTTTCTAAGGAACTTTTAGCAAAAAATGCGCTGCTAGAAGCTGAAATAGAAGAACGCAAGCGGATCGAAGTACAACTACGAGAAAGCCAGCACTGGCTGTCGGCAGTAATTAAAACGAATCCTAATCTATTGTACGTTTACGATTTGATAGAAGAGAGAAGTCTCTATATCAACCGCGAAATTTATAGCGATATTGGCTACAGGTTTGAAGAAATACAGGAGATGGCAGCCACATTTATTCCTAAGTTAATACACCCTGACGATATCCCTGCATTCTCAGAACACAGAAAAAAACTTGAGACAGCAAAAGATGGCGAAAGCTTTGATTTTGAATACCGGATACAGCACAAAAATGGTGAATATCGGTGGTTTTGCAGTCGGGAGAGCGTGTTTGTCAGAACAGCGGAGGGCAAACCTTGGAAAATTCTGGGAACTGCTGCTGAAATTAGCGATCGCAAACAAGCAGAACTCGAACTTAAAACAGCTTTAGCTGCTTTGGAACGGCAAATCAAGCAAAGATTTCTCCTAGAAACAATTACTCTCGAAATCCGCTACAGCTTAAATCAAGATCAAGTTTTTCAAACAGCAACGGCCCAAATAGGTCGAATTTTTAATGCCGATTGCTGCTTGATTCACACCTACACAGAAAACCCAGTTCCCCGAATTTTTAATGTCGCTGAGTACAGAAAAGCCGCATCTCCATCGCTTTTAGACTTAGAAATTCCCATAGAGGGCAATCCTCACGTGCAGTTTTTATTGTCCCAAGATCAAGCTGTAGTCTGTGACGATGTTTTTGCCGAACCCCTGCTAGAAAACGTCAGAGATTTGTGCAGTCAAATAGGTTTGAAGTCGATGATATCCATCCGCACTTCATACCAGGGAAAAGCCAACGGAATGATATGCTTGCACGAGTACGATAGCCCGCGTCACTGGACACAAGATGAGATCAGATTATTGAAAGCTGTGGCAGCACAAATGGGAATTGCGATCGCTCAAGCCAATCTTCTCGAACAAGATAAACAACAGCGACTTAAACTTCAACAAAGCGAAGCTAGTCTAGCAGCCGCCCAGAAAATTGCCCATATCGGCAGTTGGGAATTTGATTTAGTCACCCATAAAATTACTTGGTCAGAAGAAGTATTCCGCATTTTTGGTCTGGACTCAAGTGCAACTGAACCGACATCTGCCAAACTTTTAAAGATGTGTCATCCCGACGACAGAGAATTATTTCAAGAAACAGTCAGCCTAACTATCTCACAAGGTATTTCCTACAAAAGAGAGTTTCGATTTTTACATCCTAGCAGTCAAATTATATACGTGGAAGGAAGGGGAGAAGCTGTTTTTAGCGAAACCGGGGAAGTAATCAAACTGTTGGGAACCGTAATGGATATTAGCGATCGCAAACAAGCCGAAGCAGATTTGCTGCTTAGCGAACTGCGAGAACGGGAAAAAGCGCAACAGTTAGAACAAACTCTCGAATACTTAAAAAATGCTCAATCCCAGCTCATTCAATCCGAAAAAATGTCAAGTATCGGGCAACTGGTAGCGGGAGTGGCCCACGAAATTAATAACCCTGTCAACTTCATCTACGGCAATATTATTCCCGCCAAACAGTACGCTGGCGATTTAGTAAAATTGCTCGAACTCTACCAGCAACACTATCCCGAACCCGTTCCTGAAATAGCTCAAGAATTGGCAGAAATCGAGGTAGATTTTATTGCTGACGATTTTCCTAAAATCATGGCTTCTATGCAAGAAGGTGCTAACCGAATTAAGCAGATAGTGCTGTCTTTGCGAAACTTTTCGAGACTCGATGAAACAGCTCGCAAAGTAATAGACATTCATGAAGGGATAGAGAGCACTTTGGTGATTTTGCAGCACCGATTACAGTCACAGCAAAAACGTCGGGAAATTCAACTTATTAAAAATTACGGCCAACTGCCGAAAGTCGAGTGTTATCCGGCTCAATTAAACCAGGTATTTATGAATTTACTGTCGAATGCGATCGACGCTGTGGAAGAGTCCTCAGCAAACTGTACTTGCAAAGTTAACCAAATTCGCATTGTTACTGAAGTCAGCAGCGAAAATCAAGTGTGTGTGCGGATTTCTGACAGCGGGCCCGGTATCCGTCCCGAAGTTCAGTCAAGGATGTTTGACCCGTTTTTTACTACCAAACCGATCGGCAGTGGCACTGGTTTGGGGTTGTCGATTAGTTACCAAATTGTTAAAGACACCCACGGCGGTAAGTTGGAGTGTCATTCAGAAGTTGGCAGGGGGACAGAATTTGCGATCGAACTACCGATTTCGCAAAAGTTGAAAGTTAAAAGTTAGCATAAGCTATTATATCGTGTCCGCTAAATTAACCATAATTCTTGTAGGAGCCGGTTTACCAACAATCTATAATATAAGCCCGAGACGACCGTAAACCCGCCCTGACCGTCAGATTGGGGGCAATTAAACAAAAATCATATTAATCCTCTATCAGAACCTATTTTAGGGTGCGTCATAACCTGACATTTTATGTAGTATTTCCTGTGAACTGTCGGTCATTGAGTGGAATTTAATCTTAATCATGATATAATAAAAAGTTAGCTTTTTAATGCCCCAGACGTTACGCTGCTAAAATTAGTAGTGAATATTACAGTTGCTCTTATACAAACTCTGTCAACATACGTCTGCTGTAGCGTCTACCACATTTTCACTGAATTATGACTGACTCAATTCGCTTCCTCATGTGCGCTCCCGACCACTACGATGTGGATTACGTGATTAATCCGTGGATGGAGGGAAATGTCCACAAATCATCGCGCGATCGCGCCGTCGAACAGTGGGAAAAACTTTACCACGTCCTCAAAGACAACGCCGTTGTAGACCTCGTACCGCCCGAAAAAGGCTGGCCGGATATGGTTTTCACCGCCAACGCAGGCTTACTTTTAGGCAATACCTTCGTCCTCAGCCGTTTCTATCACAAAGAACGCCAAGGCGAAGAACCCTATTTCAAAGCATGGTTTGAAAGCAAAGGTTTCACCGTGCACGAACTCCCGAAAGATTTGCCGTTTGAGGGCGCTGGCGATGCTTTACTCGATCGCGAAGGACGCTGGTTGTGGGCCGGATATGGATTCCGTTCCGAACTCGACTCGCACCCGTTACTAGCAAAATGGCTCAACATAGAAGTGCTTTCACTGCGTTTAGTTGACGAACGTTTCTATCACCTAGATACCTGTTTTTGTCCCCTGACAGGCGGCTATTTGCTCTACTATCCAGCAGCATTTGACTCCTACTCCAACCGCTTAATTGAAATGCGAGTCGCGCCGGAAAAACGCATTGCTATTGAAGAAGCCGATGCCGCCAATTTTGCCTGCAATGCCGTCAATATTGACAAGATTGTGGTAATGAACAAGGTTAGCGAAGCCTTGAAAACCCGCATCACTAAGGCTGGTTTTCAAGTAATTGAAACCCCACTGAGCGAATTCCTCAAAGCCGGCGGTGCTGCTAAGTGTCTGACGCTGCGGGTAACGGAACCCGTGCAAGAAGATCGATCGGCAAATGTGATGGTAGAAAGCCGCACAATTCGCATGGAAGGTCACTTGCTGGATGCTGGTTTAATCAGTCGCGCTTTAGACTTAATTATCGATCTCGGTGGAAGTTTCCAAGTTCTCAATTTCAATCTGGGAGAGCAGCGGCAAAGTACATCATCTGCCGACGTTAAAGTTTCGGCTCCTTCCCACGATGTGATGGAAGAAATGATGGGAATGCTGATTGACTTGGGTGCAGTTCCTCCGCCACAAGAGATTTGCGACGCTATTTTAGAACCGGTAGTGCAAGATGGTGTCGGGCCGGACGACTTTTATGTGAGTACAATTTATCCCACGGAAGTGCGGGTAAATAACCAGTGGGTGAAGGTACAAAATCAGCGGATGGATGGAGCAGTTGCTATTACCGAAACGGCCGAGGGCCCAGTTGCTAAATGCAAATTACTGCGAGATTTAAAAGTAGGTGAAAAAGTTGTTGTTGATGTGGTAGGCATCCGCACTATCCGTAAAACCGAATCGCGGGAACAGCGCAATTCTCAAGAATTCAGCTTTATGTCCGGCAGCGTTTCTAGCGAGCGTCGCGTAGAATTGGTGGTGGAACAAGTAGCCTGGGAATTGCGCCAAATTCGCGATCGCGGTGGCAAAGTTGTTGTTACGGCGGGGCCTGTTGTCATCCATACCGGTGGTGGCGAACATTTAGCGCATTTGATTCGCGAAGGTTACGTACAAGCGCTGTTGGGCGGAAATGCGATCGCAGTTCACGACATGGAACAATCGAATATGGGAACCTCTTTAGGGGTTGACATGAAACGCGGTGTTGCTGTGCGCGGCGGACATCGGCACCACTTGAAAATAATTAACACTGTGCGGCGTTACGGGAGTATTGCAAAAGCTGTTGAAGCAGGCCTGGTTACTAACGGTGTGATGTACGAGTGTGTGAAGAACAATATACCGTTTTCTCTTGCCGGTTCGATCCGCGATGACGGGCCACTTCCTGACACGCAAATGGATTTAGTTAAGGCTCAAGAAGAATATACTGAGCTGTTACGGGGTGCGGATATGGTGTTAATGCTGTCGTCTATGCTGCACTCAATTGGTGTGGGAAATATGACGCCGGCTGGTGTGAAGATGGTCTGTGTGGACATTAATCCGGCGGTGGTGACGAAATTGAGCGATCGGGGTTCGATCGAATCTACTGGAGTTGTTACCGATGTGGGATTGTTCCTGAGTTTGTTGGTGAATCAATTGGATAAATTGACTAGCCGCCATCATGTAACTCAATCTGTTTAGATTCGGCGGTTGAAACGGCGTATACACGGCGGTTGAAACCGCCAGAAAGTCAAACGAAGTCTGCCTCCGCAGACTGAAGAATAGAGCGCGTAGGGTGTGCATTGCACACCTTACGAAATTCCTAGAAATATTGAGGCCAAAAGCAATGGTACAGGAATTAAGAGACCTCAGAAATTGTATTTTAGAAGGTCGGAATGAAGAGGCTATAGCAATTGTCGATGAATTAGAGGGCATGAGCAAACAATCAACTCTGCGGAATATAGGTTCTTTTTTACTAATTCTGCTAATCCACCTCATTAAAAACCAAGTTGAGCAGCGCTTAACAAATTCTTGGGCAACTTCTATTGCTAATTCTGTTCGAGGTATTAAAAAGCTCAATCTCAAAGATAATAAAACATCTTACGATATCAATGCCGATGAGTGGGAGCTTTTCATAGAAGATGAACTAGAAGCAGCAATTCGTGAGGCGAGTAGGGAAGTGTTGGAAGGAAAGTTAAGCCGCGCTCAACTTGCTAAGAGAGTGGACAGAGAGCCAATTATTTTGATGGCTACCCAGTTCCTATCTCTGACGTATACTTATTCTATCAAACAATTAGAGGATGCGATCGACGAATATTTGTCGCACTTGCCTGGGGGTGAAGATTGGAATGTAGCTTAGCGGGTGACAACGTACCTATAATGCTTGCTGCATAAAGGATAGAGCCAAGAAGCCGCGCTGAAAATAGAGA
>NZ_JAUBQW010000185.1:0-9792 GCF_036701485.1 Microcoleus sp. Pol11C3
TTTTTTTGGCATGGCTATTTTTGCTCGATTTTTTCAGCAATTATAACAGACCTATGACAACCGGATTCCGTATTATATCGCCGGACATGATATAACCACTGACTAATAACTAATGATATCAATTCCGGTTGTATCGGAATGATTAAACCACAGAGGGTACAGAGGACACAGAGAAAGAGAAGAGAGAGATAATAATTCCGAGGTTAACGGATTTGATATGACTAACAACTAACAACTAATGACTAATGACTAACAACTAAAACCAAATTCCCGATCGCCCTTCCGCTTTCCTGCATTTCGTGGGCGACCGCAATCTCGTCTAAAGCAAACCGCCCAGCAATAACGTGGCGCAAAACTCCAGCTTTCAAACAAGTTGTAATATCTTCTACCGCTTGTTGATGCGCTGCTTTGTCCATCACATAAACTAGCACGTAATGAACGGTAAGATTTTTGTAAATTAAGGAGTACACTGGAATTTGAGGCGTTACATCCGAATCCGAAGCATAAGTGGCGATCGTACCGTTGCGTTTGAGCACTTTTAAATTAGTTTCCAAATTGCTAGCAAAGTCAACTTCAATTACACGCTCGACTCCTTCCCCTTTCGTAATTTCTTTGATGCGCGCCACCACATCTTCGGCTTTGTAATTGATAATATAATCAGCTCCCGCAGATCGGGCAATTTCTGCTTTTTCCGCCGAACTTACAGTCGCAATTACAGTTGCTCCGCCCCATTTTGCTAATTGAATCGCATAATTTCCAACAGCACCCGCGCCGCCCGCAACTAATATTGTTTTCCCCGTAACAGCACCATCTTTAAAAACGCAATTGTGAGCTGTCATTGCGGGTACTCCCAAACAAGCACCTTCTACAAATTCTGTATTATCTGGCAGAAAAACCGCTTGTTCGCTGGGTACAACCACATATTCCGCCGCCGTACCCAATCGGCGGGGCAATGTAGCTTCATAAATCCAAACACGTTCGCCAATTCGTGACGGCGGCACGCTTTCTCCTACTGATTCAATTATTCCTGCACCGTCGTTGTGGGGAATCACTCGCTGGTGTCGCATTGTGAGTCCGCCCCAACCGCTGCGCTGCTTGACATCGGAGGGGTTAATGCCGGATGCGTGTACTTTAATCAGCACTTCATGTGCACCCAATTCGGCCACATCCATTTCGCCAATTTTGAGAACATCTTTGGCGTTGCCGATTTCTTCGTAGTAAGCAGCTTTCACAGTTGTTTTCTCCTGATGTTTTTAATCTTCCTAAACCCGCCCCGCATTACTTTAGGCAATGCCGCCGTTAACGCGGATATTTTGTCCGGTAATCCACCGGGCTTGTTCGCTGCACAAAAAAGCCGTCACATCGGCAATATCTTCAACTTTTCCGAGTCTTCCCAAAGCAGTCATTTGGGTAAATCTTTGTATTTGTTCGGCTGTTTTGCCGACAGTGAAGAGTTCTGTATCTGTTGGGCCCGGAGAAATTACATTGACTGTAATTTGCCGATCGCCCAATTCCTTAGCCAGTGATCGAGTTAGCTGTTCCACCGCGCCTTTTGTCGCCACATAAGCCCCGTAAGTTGGCAGTAGCATCGCCGTTGTCGAACTGGAAAAATTAACAATTCTTCCTCCCTCCGCCATGCGTTTAGCAGCTTCTTGACAAGCAAAAAACGTGCCTTTGACGTTAATTGCAAAAAGATTATCAAACTCTGCTTCGGTAACTTCCGCTACAGGTTTGTAAAGAATTACTCCTGCATTATTGACTAAAATATCGACTTGTGAATAGGTTTCCTGAGTGCGATCGAACAAATCGCGAATTTCAGCGGTTTTGCTGACATCGGCTTGTACGGCTAATGCTTTGCCGCCCGCTGCTTCAATCGCTGACACAACATCCTTAGCCTGATCTGCGCCTCTGGCGTAGTTGACGACAACCGATGCGCCTTCTTGGGATAATCGGAGGGCGATCGCCCGTCCTATTCCCCGCGAGGCACCCGTCACAATTGCCACTTTTCCTGCTAGTGATGCCATGACATTTCCTCTGCAATTAGCGTTGATGCTGGTTCAAAATAATCATACTATTTTTTTCCGCATTCCGGTATAGAAACAAATTTAAAATCTCAATTAGTCAGAATTTTCCTACAAATCGCGGTTGCTAACTAACAGTTGTGGTAAAGTAGTGTCGGCTGTTAAAGTAAAATCTATGACCGTAAATTCCGAGTTAGCAGAGCAGTATTTGTCCGCAGGCGAGAGCCTTCAGAAATCAGGAAAACTTGAGGAGGCGATCGCTCAATATCAAAAAATACTAGCCCTCAAGACGGATGAGGCTGTTGCACACAGCAAGATAGCAGAAATTTATTACGCGCAACAGAAATATGTACAGGCGATCGCCTCATGTTACCAAGCACTTCGCCAGCAACCGAATTTCCCCGCCGCCTACAAAACTCTAGGCAATATCCTGCAAGCCCAAGGCAAAATAGACGCGGCAATTCGCGCCTACTCAAAGGCGATAGAATTTGACCCTAATTTTGTCGAAGCCTATGTTAACTTGGGCAGTATGTTTTACAAACAAGGCCAGCTCGATGAGGCCATAACTTACTACCAAAAATCTATTGCTATTCAACCCGATTTAGCCGTCGCTTATTGGAATTTAGGCAAAAGTTTGGAAGTTCAAGGGAGAATCAATGAAGGTTTATTTTATCAAAAAAAAGCTCTAAATTTACAGCCGGAGTTAGAAGGTAGAAGCAATTTAGTAAAAAATAACACTTACTGAAGAGGAATGTTATAGTCGGAATAATTCAATCATTAACGATGCAAGCTGGCTCGAAATGGAAATTAACCAGAATCCGCTCGAATTGCTAACGGCTAAAGTACGAGAAACTGTTGCCGATATCCAAAACTTAGGCAACCAAATTGATGCAAAATTTGATGAAAGTGCAACTGGATTAACGGCGTGGGTACAATCAGCGCCAAGTTCAATTGTTAGTGCCGGGGCGATCGCCACTCAAGAAGCTTTCACAATAGCACACAACATCCGTTTTGAGAACCTGCCAACATATCTGCAATTGAAATTTGCTAGGGCTGGGATGCGTGAGGGCATCCGAAATGTGCAAGAAGCAGCAAAAGTATTTGAATCCATACCCGCCCAAATTCGTGCCCAAGACCCAGAAGCAATTCACAACTTCTGTCAAGATAAAGATTGGAGTCACATCCAAGCACACGTCAATGGAGGCGGAAGCGAAGCTGCTAACGGGATTTTTGAATATTTTTGGGTGAATCGTGCTCGCGGTGGTGCAGACATGACTGCGGCAGAATTAGCAGTCGCTAAGCAAGTTTTAGCGGATGCAGCGTTTAAAGCAGCAGTTGCGGAAATCGTTGGGGCTGCAATGAAAGGGGCGATCGCGGCAGCAGTAATTGAGTTAGTATTTTCGATATTAGAAAACTCGCTATTGTGCGTTGAAGGCAAAATTACGCAGTCAGAGTTAGTGGAACAAGTCGCCACCGCCACCGCCAAAGCTGGCATTGCTGGCGGTGTTATTACTGGCATTCTGTTAACACTGTGCATGATATTTCCTCCCATTGCCGCGCTTTTAGGTGCCGCAGCGATGCCCTTGGCGGTTGCAGGTATTGGTTTTATGGGAATTCGCGCCTGGGAAATATTTTGTCACGGCGATCGACTATTTGGTATTACTGAACAAACACAAAAATTTCTGGGGATGACTGAAGCGACAACTTAAACTGTTGACAGTTGACCGTTGACAGTTATGATACCCGAATCAAACCGTTTATGAAGCGCGGATTGAAGACTCTATTCATGAGGTTATTTATGTCCGCGCTTTTGGTGGCGGTTGCTTGTAGCAACATTTTCAAATAATTGGCAAACATAAATAGTATGGATTTAGTAGAAAAAACTCAAGATCAGCAGCATCCGCAATACAAGCGCGATCGACTCAGTGTCGATACTTTATTAGCAGGAGAAGCAACCGACTACAATTTATCGGAATTAGCAAGATTAATAATTCGCTACCGAGGCTTTCCCGGCGCTAGAGATATTCAATCAGACTTAAAAAAAGTCCTGCAAAAATGGAATCACACCGAAGAAAGTCTTTACGAACAAACCCGTAAAATTCACGCCCAAGGTGAAGTTTACAGGAAACAAAAAAGCGATCAAGAAGATTGGGCTTAATCTCAAATCTACCTTAAATACCTCCTTTATCTCTTACGTGAGAAAGGCTATATTACGAAAGCGGAGAAGTGAAATAGCGATCGAAATTAATGAGTAATTTTAGGCCTCGGAGCCGGTGCACCTCGCAGCATTCCTTCTGTACTGAGGTCTTCATCAATTTCTTCCCAGTGAATGCCATAGCCTCCTCCACATACTTCCCATTTTTCCCTTTGATCGGGCGTTGCATGAAACAATCTTGGATACCAAATTAAAGGGACGGTAATGATTCGTCCATCCATCAAATCAACACTAATGGTTCTTCTGTAAAATGAATGTGCTTAACTCTCTCGTCCGCTCGAATCGCCAAAATACCCATACCAAGCCTCCAATAGCGTTTGTTTATTTTCTTGTACTACCGACTGTATTTTACGAAGTTCTTTAGCACTAAAACCAAGGTTGTTTCCTAAACTGACTGGCTCCAACCAAAATTTAACCGATGATTTGTCTCTGTCAATATGAACATGAGGTGGTTCATTTGGTTCATGGCTGTAAAAGTAAAGTCGGTAAGGGCCTATTCGTAAAATAGTGGGCCTAATTCCAGGTTATACAATATTTCAATGCGAATATCTGTATTTGGTCTTCTTTTATTCTTCTTCCATGACACGGGTGGTGTAAAATCAACTGGTTCCTAGGAAGAGCCTGGGAACCAGTTGCAGTCAACAGTCAACAGTCAACAGTCAACAGTCAACAGTCAACTATCTTCAAACCATCTCTGGCGAAACTTGCATTGCCGGCTGCGGCTGGAACTGGAACAGCGAATAAACCACATTGCGGCGGATATCCGTCATCATGTCCAAAAACAGCTCGTAACCTTCAGTTTTGTACTCGATCAGCGGGTCTTTTTGCCCGTAACCACGCAGCCCTACAGACTCGCGCAAAGCATCCATTTGTTGCAAGTGTTCCCGCCACAAAGTATCAATTTGCTGCAAAATAAAGAACCGTTCCGCATCTCGCATCAATTCCGCTCGGATTGCATTAACTTCCGCTTCTTTAATGTCGTAAGCATTGCGGACTTGTTCGTGCAGGAATGTTTTAATTTCCTCAACGGACAAATCTTCTAGCTGATCCGGTGTCATGTCAGCGAGCAGATAAACAAATTCCTTCACCTTGCTCACAAGTTTGTCGAGTTCCCATTCTTCCGAAGGTAAATCGGGATTGATGTATGCTCCCACGATGTCATCCATCGTCTGTTCGGCATACTTAATTACCTGTTCTTTGGAGTCTAAACCTTCCAATACTCGACGACGTTCTGCATAGATTGCTCGACGCTGATTGTTCATCACTTCGTCGTATTCAAATACCTGCTTGCGGATGTCGTAATAGTAGGTTTCGACTTTTTTCTGAGCGCCTTCGAGGGAACGAGTCAGCATTCCAGATTCGATCGGCATATCTTCCTCAACACCGAAAGCCTTCATCAAACCGGCCACCCGTTCGCCGCCGAAAATCCTGAGCAAATTGTCTTCCAAACTCAAGAAAAACCGCGTAGAACCCGGGTCTCCTTGGCGTCCCGCCCGGCCACGCAACTGATTGTCTATCCGGCGCGATTCGTGGCGTTCCGTACCGATGACGTGCAAGCCTCCCAACTGCACGACTTCATCGTGTTCGGTGCTGGTAAAAGCATCGTACTCCCTGCGAGTTAAATTGTAAGCTTCCCGCAATTTTTGAATTACCGGGTCTTTTGTGGGCGCTTTTTCCGAGGCTATAGCCACGATATCATCGGCTTGTAATTCCGAGAGCGATCGCTCGCCGTACTCTTTCACCGCCAATTCCACGGCCGCCTTGAGCAGTTGCTCGGCATCTTTCGATAGCTGCGTCGGGAAAATCTGCGCCGAAGCTTTCCAAGACTTTACCTTTTTCGCAGTCTGACCAAAACCTTGAGCTGCGGGGCGGCCACCAATACCGGGCACTTGCACCACCGAAAACCCTTCCTCATCCTCGGGTTGCACGATCCGGGGCATAAGATACTCGCGCAACTTCAGGCGGCCCATGTACTCAGAATTACCGCCCAAAATGATGTCTGTACCGCGCCCGGCCATGTTCGTGGCGATCGTCACAGCACCCTTGCGTCCGGCTTGAGCGATAATTTCTGATTCCCGCTCCACATTTTCCGGTTTAGCGTTGAGCAAATTGTGAGGAATTTTGCGTTCCAGCAGCAGCCGCGACAGCAACTCCGACTTTTCCACACTTGTCGTGCCCACCAGCACCGGCCGACCGATCTCGTGCATTTCCGCGCATTCTTGGGCGATCGCATTCCACTTCCCAGCCTCCGCCTTGTAAACCATATCCGAAAGGTCAGTGCGGCTCGTAATCCGGTTAGTGGGAATCAGCGTCACTTCCAGGCTGTAAATCTTCTCAAACTCGGTTTCCTCAGTCTTCGCCGTCCCTGTCATCCCCGACAGCTTCGGATAAAGCAAAAAGAAATTCTGATAAGTAATCGTCGCCAGCGTCTGAGTTTCCGGCTGAATTTCCGCCCGTTCCTTGGCTTCGATCGCTTGGTGCAAACCGTCGCTCCAGCGGCGTCCCGGCATCACCCGGCCCGTAAACTCATCGACAATCACGACTTCGCGATCGGGAGTGACGATATAGTTAATATCCTTAATAAACAATTCCTTCGCCTTAATCGCATTAAAAATGTAATGCGCCCAAGGGTCAGCCGGGTCATACAAATCCGTAACACCCAACAAATTCTCAGCTTCACCAAACCCTTCATCGGTCAAAAGCACATTACGAGCCTTTTCGTCAACCTCGTAATGTTCTTCATTTTCCTTTCTCAGAGCAGAAGCTACCTCAGCCGCCCGCATATACTTCTCACTGGGGCGTTCCACCTGGCCGGAAATAATTAAAGGCGTCCGTGCTTCATCAATCAGCACCGAGTCAACTTCGTCAATCACGCAGAAGTTAAAAGGACGCTGCACTACATCTTCCATGACAGTAGCCATGTTGTCGCGCAAATAATCAAAGCCGACTTCGCTGTTAGTCGCGTAGGTAATATCGCAGCTATAATTTTTCTTTCGTTCCACCTGATCCATGCCCTGCTGAATCAGTCCGACAGTCAATCCCAGGAAGCGGTGCACCTGCCCCATCCATTCCGCATCCCGCCTTGCGAGATAATCGTTGACGGTGATGATGTGTACGCCTTTGCCGTTGAGGGCGTTGAGGTAAGCCGGCAGCGTCGCCACCAGAGTTTTGCCCTCACCGGTTTTCATTTCGGCAATTTGGCCTTTGTGGAGGATGATGCCGCCGAGGAGTTGGACATCAAAGTGGCGCAGTCCCAAAACCCGCTGTCCCGCTTCCCGCACCACTGCAAAAGCTTCCGGCAAGATTTCGTCTAGGATCTCTTTCTCCTCGTTGAGAGATTTAGCTTTTGCCAGACGTTCTTGAAACTCGGCCGTTTTCCCTCTGAGGCCGTCGTCTGAGAGTGCGCGGAAGTCTTCTTCCAAAATATTGATATCAGCTACCCAAGGCTGAAATTTTCTCAGTTTGCGCGCGTTGGGGTCGCCTAGCAGATTTTTAAACATGGCAGGAGAGGCAGATTTTTAATAATTTAGCTATTAGCTTTCAGGGTTAGGGGCTGTAGTGTTAGCCACAACATATACCCTCCCCGATTGTAGCAACCATTGGCTCTCCTGGGCCGTCGCTGCGGGCGATCGACCGATTTTCGATTTTCGATTTTCGATTTTAGATTGAATAATCCATCGACCGATTTTAGATTTTCGATTTTGGATTTTCGATTGATTGACCTCTGTTCCGGGTTATTAAGGGGATGGAGGGTTCTAATTGTCAAACAGCAGACCGATCGCATTTTTGGTGAAAAGTCCCGAAGGGCGATCGGGTTTTACTGGCGCAAAAGCTACATACTTCTAAAAATCCACGGGCGATCGATTTCCCTCACCCGCCACCAAATCCCACAACACATCAATACATGAGCCGAGATATTTTGCATCCTGATGGCGATCGATCCATTGCACGACAGCAGGCAAAACGTCACTAGATTTCAGACCCAACTTACCCAAGGCAGATGCTGCAAAGTAATGCACCGAGTAAATTCTATCTTCGAGACGTAACAGCAGAGCATTGATGACAGTTTCTGAAGCATTTCCCAAGTTACCCAAGGCAGAGGCTGCCAAGAAACGCACTAAGCCATCCTCATCTTGGAGACGTAAAACCAGAGCACTAATAACGGGTTCAGAAGCATTTTCCACGTTTTTCAAGGCTTTTACTGCCTCACGACGTAGCAACTTATCGCTATCTTCGAGACTTAGCAGCAGAGAGCTGATCGCGACTTGAGAAGCATTTCCCAACTTAACCAAGGCAGATGCTGCCGAGACACGCAGCGAGTTATCGCCATCTTCGAGACGTAACCGCAAGGCAGTGATGACGGGTTCTGAAGCATTTCCCAACTTACCCAAGGCAGATGCTGCCGAGACACGCAGCGAGTTATCGCCATCTTCGAGACGTAGCAGCAGGGCAGTGATGACGGGTTTTGAACTATTTCCCAACTTACCCAAGGCTTGTAATGCCGAGCTACGCACCGAGTTATCGCCATCTTCAAGACGTAGCAGCAAGGCAGTGATGACGGGTTCTGAAGCATTTCCCAACTTACCCAAGGCTTGCGTTACCGAGACACGTACCCAGAAATCCTCATCATCTTTGAGACGTAGCAGCAAGGCATTGATTACGGATTCTGAAGCATTTTCCAAATTACCCAAGGCTTGTACTGCCGAGCTACGTGACGAGTTATCCCCATCTTCGAGACATAGCAGCAAGGCACTGATGACTGATTCTGAAGCATTTCCCAACTTACCCAAGGCTTCTGATGCCAAGACACGTACCAAGAAATCCTCATCTTTATCTTTGAGGCGTAACAACAAGGCACTGATGACTGATTCTGAAACATTTCCCAAGTTGCCCAAGGCTTCTGCTGCCGATAAATACACCCTATGATCCCTATCTTCGAGGCGTAGTAGCATGGCAGTTATGACAGCTTCTTTTTCCCCTAAAGCTGCTTGATATCTCCACAATCGATTTGCATCAACGCCCCTTGCTTTCAAAAGTTGCAAAGTTTGCGCCTCAAACTCAGTCTCACTCATACTGCAAAGGATTTGAAAAACCTGAGAGTGAACTCTGTAACCAACCTGTTGCTCATCGCTTACCTCCAACTCAACCAACTTATCCAAAATCTCCACAGTTAGACTGGAATCTGCCTTCTTTAAATCTTTAATATTTTCAGCAAGGCAACTGCCAGCAAAAAATAAATCGCGGTGCAACCATTCCTCATGCTCGCTATTCGCAGCCAAAATTGCCCGCATCGCTTTCGCCGCTTTCTTCGGTTTTTGTTGAGCAATCAACAACAGCAACACTTCCCGCCAGTGGGGGTCATGCAACTGCTCTCGAATATGCTTGAGAACAATCTCAAAATCATCCTCATCATCTGCCTGATAGCCAATTTCCTGAGCGCACAAATATTCTTGAAAAGTCTTGTGTACAAAGGCGTACAGGGTGCATCTCACTTTGGCAAATACATCAAATTGAAAGTTGACCGTTGAGATAAGCACAGCGAAGAGCAAGGATAGA
>NZ_JAUBQW010000186.1:0-9539 GCF_036701485.1 Microcoleus sp. Pol11C3
TATTCATTTTTTATTGTCACAATCAAGTATTGCATATAATTGTATCAGAGTCTTGATAATGATTTAGGATTGCTATACTGTGCACCAACTAGCAATAATTTATGCCAATCAAGAGGAAGTAGCCAAGGCGATCGCACTTTATGAACAATCTCTGGAACTTAAGGAAAAGATTGGCGATGTTCAAGGGAAAGCTGCTACTTTCGCAATGTTGGGACAATTGTTAGCATCGCAGGGAGATTTTGAGAAAGCCTTGAATTATTTGCAGCAATCTTTGGATATTTTGCAGCATTTGCGATCGCCCGACGCGGAGACAGTGAGGCGAATTATTGCTAAAGTTCAGCAGATGGCTAATGGCTGAAGAAAGTTTAGCCCGATTCTCTGCCGCCCGAAACCAGCCTGCGGCAATCTGAAACCTAAAAACTCCTACACAAAACGTTACATATTTGTTACCATCGGGGCGAGTCTGTTCTCAGCAGCCTCTGTGTTAACCTTCTAAACTAACCACTATGAGTCAACCTCCCTCAGCAATTCCCGCCTCCGAAGAGTCCGCCGCCGAAACCCCCACAGCGCTGACAAACACTGCACCTCCACCGAGTTATGTCAAACTGGCGATGCGGAACATGGTTCGCAAGCGGGCGACTTCTCTGTTTCATTTTGCCTTGACAGCCGCCGGACTTTTGGGCGTACTCGTCGGTTTGGCTTTTCTCGATCGATATTTCAATTCTTGATCGGGGATTGAAACAATCAGCCTCTAATTTCGAGCTCTATTTTCATCTTTCACAAATAGGGAGTTAAGCTGATTGTGTTCCCGGCCCGTTACAATCTCCAACAGATTATTGTAGATGCCTGCTAAAAGCAAAAAGTAATTCTGGTCGATCGCGCAATTGGAATTTGTAAAAAAATTGAATATATCCCTTGACAGGAGAGCAAAAAAATGTTAATTGAGGTGAACGTCGAAGACTGTTACGGGCTCGCCCAGCAGTCAGCCGACGCTTCCAACCTCCCTGAGAGTGCAGCCAGCGGGGAGATTTTGGCCGAAACCTGGGAAAATTGGTTTAGCGTTTGGCTGGAAAACCAGGCGGCGGATGTGCCAGCGGCCCCGGCCTACGAAGTCAGTCTGCGTTTAACCGCTGATACGGAAATGCAAGCCCTCAACCTCCAGTACCGCCAGCTAGATCGATCAACCGATGTACTAGCTTTCGCAGCTTTAGAGGTAGACTGTCCTCAGCTAGAGGAAATGCAGTCATCGGAACCCCTATACTTGGGTGATATCGTCATCTCGATCGATACAGCTAACCGACAAGCTCAGCAGCAAGGACATCCCCTGAAGACCGAACTAGCTTGGCTGGCAGCCCACGGTTTTCTGCATCTTTTGGGCTGGGATCACCCGGATGAAGAAAGTCTGACTCAAATGCTCGATCAACAGGAAACATTGCTGCGGGCGATCGGTCTTACGATCCAAACAGCATAACTGAAGTTGATGGTTATTTAACAAATCATGTCACATCCAACATAACTTTCTGAAATTAAACCAAAGCTTTAGTAAAAACTTAGAAAAGTTACCTAGACTTGATGAAGTTAATTTGAAAAGTTTAGCTTTCATTCATCTCTGTAAATTAAAGTTGGTTCTTTATGACACTAGATAGACCCTCAATTTCATCACAAATCGCACAGTTTCTGCCCATGCCTCAAGACTCTTCTAGCCAGACAGTCCACGAGCCTAAAAAAGCCTTGAAATACAACCGAGAGCTCTCCTGGAAAATCGCATCTAGCTTAGCTACGAGTTTTAGATACGCTTGGGGGGGTCTGCGGTATGCTTTTGAAACTCAGCGCAATTTTCGGATTCACACTGTTATTGGCACATTGGCGATCGGACTCGGGCTATTTTTGCAACTACAACCTGTAGAAATATCTGTGATCGGCGTCACCATTGGCATAGTTTTAGCAATGGAACTGTTGAATACGGCGATCGAATCGGTGGTAGACTTGACCGTCGGGCAATCTTACCACGAACTAGCCAGAATTGCCAAAGACTGCGCTGCCGGAGCAGTTTTGGTATCGGCAATGGCTGCGATCATCGTCGGTGCTGCACTTCTGCTTCCTCCTTTGTGGACAGTCGTTCAAATTGCGATCGCCCGTCAGTAACTTATTGAACCCAGAAAATTTTAGGTTTTAGATGACCAATTTAAGATTTTTAGTTTTATTCGTCTATATTGCAGCTATTTTTATCTCCGGCATCTATCTAAAATCTTGAAACCCTTGCTTTCAGGCAGCGAGTCAATCTAAAATCTAAAATCTAAAACCTAAAATCTAACTTAACCCGTGATTATAGTCATCGATAACTACGACAGCTTTACATACAATTTGGTACAGTATCTAGGAGAACTCGGTGCTGAGTTGCCGGTAGCAAGCGAAGTGCAAGTCTACCGAAACGACCAAATCTCCTTAGCCGAAATTCGCCAATTGCAGCCAGCAGCAGTGGTGATTTCTCCAGGCCCGGGGCGGCCAGAAGATGCGGGAATTTCTCTAGAATTAATCAAAGAATTGGGGCCGACTCTGCCAATTTTAGGCGTGTGCCTCGGACATCAAAGTATCGGTCAAGTATTCGGCGGCAAAATTGTTTCTGCACCCGTGTTGATGCACGGCAAAACTTCTCAGGTAGAACACGCAGGAACCGGAGTTTTTCAGGGCGTCGAATCGCCGATGATTGCAACTCGCTATCACAGTTTAGTAATTGAAAAGCAGAGTTGTCCAGAAGTTTTGGAAATTACGGCTTGGGTTGAAGACGGAACTATTATGGGCGTGCGGCACCGCGAATATCCGCACATTGAAGGCGTACAGTTTCACCCGGAAAGTATTTTGACGACTTCGGGAAAGCAATTATTGCGAAATTTCTTGGAAAGACTTTAGTTGAATTTCTCTGAATTTGTAGGGTTCGCTATTATAGCACCTTACGGTAAGACTAGGGTGCACATTTTCGCACCTGAACCGCCCCAAAAAGGATACAAGCCCCCGAAAATCGTCGTGGTGAATCCAAAATTTTAGACTCCTGTTCGAGATTCCAGATTCAATGCTGCAAGTAAATCTAAAATCTAAAATCTAAAATCGACTGGCGGTGTTTTGTGGTATAACAACAAACGACCAACACCCGACAACCGCAACCACAAGATGAAACGGCGACAATTAATACGTTACGCACAGACGGGTTTGCTAGCAGCTTTAGCAACTGGTTTACCATCTGGATGGGAAAGCTATCAAGCTCAAACTGCTGATTCTTTGTCGGTTCAGTGGTTGGGCCACACTTGCTTCTTGTTCGCTGGAGGCGGTGCGAGGGTGCTGGTGAATCCTTTTCGCCCCCTGGGCTGTACCGCAGGCTATCGCTCTCCTAAAGTGCCAACAGATTTGATTCTGATTAGCAGTCGGTTGCTCGATGAAGGGGCGGTAGACGGATTCGCGGGCAATCCCGGCCTTTTGTACGAGCCCGGGGCTTACAGGTCTAACGGGCTGCGGATTCAAGGGATTCGGACGGAAAAAGACCGTGAGGGAGGACGACGATTTGGGGTCAATGTGGCTTGGCTGTGGCAGCAAGCGGGCGTTAAGATTTTACACTTGGGCGGAGTTGCTGGCCCGATCGGCATTGAAGAACAAATCTTAATCGGGCGGCCCGATGTAGTGCTGATTCCCGTGGGCGGCGGGCCGAAAGCTTACACTCCGGCGGAAGCGAAGCAAACTTTGCAACTTCTCAAACCAAAGATGGTGATTCCAACACATTTCAAAACCCAAGCCGCCGATGCTGCTGCGTGCGATTTGGTGCCACTAGATGAATTCTTGGCGCTGATGGATGGTACGCCGGTGCGCCGATTGAATAATGACACGATTTCGATCAAATCTGCTGACTTGCCCCAAACTGGTTCGGTGATTGAGGTTTTGAGTTACAGATTTAGCGGTTGATGGCGGATTGCTCAGCTTGCGTTATAGTAAGGAAGTTTTGGTCGATCGGGGATGTAAGAGAAATTTCTCTCCACCTTAGCCTCTGGCAACCTTGCCTTTTGTCCAGATTTGGCTAACTTAACAATTCATGTTCACTGTTTTATCTCCTAAGGAAATGCAAGCGCAATGAAAAATCAAAATTTACCTAGCTGGATGAAACAACTCACAGGTTTCGCAGGAATAATCGGCGCTAGCGCGTTGATTGGTTTCCCGGCTGGGGCTCACATCAACTCCAACACCAATGTGAAGAATGCAACTCCAACTCAACAAGTTGCAGGAAATGTGAAAACCGCTGCTTCACCGGCACCAATGGCTTCACCCAAACCAATGGCTTCACCGGCACCAATGGCCGCCACTAAAGATATTGTCGCTATTGCATCTGGCGACGCTCATTTCAAGACGCTGACGAAGGCTTTGACAGCAGCAGGTTTGGTTACAACTTTACGAGGCAAAGGCCCTTTCACTGTTTTTGCTCCGACTGACGCGGCATTTGCTGCTTTGCCCACAGGAACTTTGGATGATTTGCTCAAACCGGCCAACAAAGCCAAACTTACTAAGATTTTAACTTACCACGTTGTTCCGGGTGCGGTTTTATCCACTAGCCTGAAATCCGGCGATGTGAAAAGTGTGGAAGGCAGCTCGCTGAACGTGGCAGTTAGCGCAGGCAAAGTTACTGTCAGTGGCGCTAATGTTGTGAAAGCTGATATCAAAGCTAGCAACGGCGTTATTCACGTAATTGACAAGGTGTTGATGCCCCCTGATGGGATGTAAAAATAGCCATTTTTGCATCAATTGATGTCAGATTCGGTTAAATGAAGGCGAAGTAAGGACACAACAATGTTGTGTCCTTATTTGTATGGCAGGCAATTCTGAATTAATCTAGATCAAGCTTTGGCTAGCTGCAGGTACTTACAAAAATGGCTGCCAACCCTTACCCCGATAGCCAAAATCGAAGATTTCGGGATGGAGAATTTCTGCTAAAATTTCTAACGAATCAACCAATCTCGGTCCCGGCCGATTAAAGTAAGAATTGCCGTCACTTATGTAAACTTTCCCCGTTTTTACTGCTTGCAAATTAGGCCATTCTGCGTATTTAGTTATCTGCATTGCTTCGCTGCGAGTGCGACTTAAATCAAAGCCGCAAGGCATGAAAATAATTACATCGGGATTAGCTTCTACTAGCGATTCCCATTTTAACCAAGGGGAATGTTCCCCGACAATTCCAAACAGCGAATTGCCTCCCGCCATTGCCACTAATTCGGGAATCCAGTTACCCGCAGCCATCAAAGGCTCAATCCACTCGATGCAAGCTACTTTGGGAACTCTCTCTTTTGTGGTAAGAATAGATGATGCTTGTATTTTCGAGGTAATAGCATCGATGCGGGATTGCAAAAGGTCGATCACACTTTTGCCATTTACGCCCAAAGCATCAGCAACTCGCTGAATATCCGTCCAGATTTCTGCTAGCAAATTCGGCTGCAAAGAAATAATTTCTGGCTTACTATTTACCAGCGTACTTACTGCTTGTTCTACCTCTGTTAGAGAACAAGCGCAGACTTCACATTGAGCTTGAGTAATAATGTGAGTCGGCTGCAATTTTTCCAAAGTACCTATTTCTACTTTATAGACACTCAGCGCATTTTGCAACAATTCTGTCACGCGGTTGTGAATTTCGCTGCTAGTTCCTTCGGGATTAAATTTAGGCTGAGTGCAAACAGGTAAATTTTGGACTTCTGGGGGATAATCGCATTCGTGGGAACGGCCCACAATTGCATCGGTTAATCCTAAAACTGCTACAATTTCGGTGGCACTGGGAATTAGAGAGACAATTCTTGGTTGGTTCATTGGTTTTCTGTTTTTTACCGATTCGGAAGCACAGGCGGGACGCCCGTGCCACAATAAAAGAGAGTGTTAAACTTTCAACTTTTTTAAGTATTGCAAATCTTGCCATGCTTGAATGAGATTACCTTGCATCAGAGCCGCTACACCGTTTAAAACTCTAATTTCCGGTAGGTTGGAGTTGAGAGCGAGAGCAGGTTTTAAGGCTGTTTGAGCGGCTTTGGGATGCCAGCCGTACAGGTGTACGAAAGCGAGATAGGCGTAAGCGTAAGGGTTTTTTGAGTCGAGTTGGGTAACTTTTTCTAACGCGGCGATCGCACTTTTGACATTCTGCTGCAATACCCGAGAAAATGCCAAAGCATAAGCCAATTCTAGATTATTTGGTTCCTGCTTCAACCGATATTCTAACGCTTGTTCCGCTTGCACGGTATAATCTTGAATTGGATCGTACTGATTGATGCGGCCAATCTGCTCGAACACGGGTTCTAAACCGGGCAATCCTTTGGGTAAATTAACCGCCATCGCCCGCAATTGAGTTACCAAATCTAACTCGGGCTTATCTGTATTATCATCGTTTCCAGGCTCTGCCTGAGAACGCATATCCAGAGGCTCTGCCTCGATCTTAACACTAATTGCCGGCACCTTAATCGGATAAGTTTCCCCGGTTTTCCGATTTAGATAAGTAGCTTGCAGATTGTAATTTCCCGGTGCAATATTAGCAGGAGGAAGCATCGCGGTGCGATCGACAACTCGAAACCCCACACCAAATTTATCTGCTTCCAGAATCCCCGGATGTAACGTCCCCTGGGCGATCGCGCGATCGTGTAAAATCCTGAAACTCTTTCCCGATGAAATATTGCCAGACTGCTGATTTTCCCATGTTACCAACACTAAACCCGACTGCAACTCCTGCCAAGGCCCAGACCAAGTATAAGTAATCGGCAGCGCGACTCCGGGAAATGCTTTTGCAGCGACAGTAACTCGATCTAATTGTACTTGCGATCGCGCTTCATTCAACGGCTGTATTTCGACAGGCTGCACCCGCTTGTGATAAAGATTTAAATTAGTATAATCTGGCAAAACCCAAGTTTTGTCCAACTCAAATTTATCACCTTTTTCAATCGCAGCCACCGCTGCATTTTGAGCCTTTTTAATCCCTTCGCGAATCGAACCTTGCGAACCACTTTTAGTTACGAACCAAGAGAGCGATCGCACATCTTGCGGCACTTCTTTTAAATTCGTTCCCACCTGCCGCCCGTAAACCTGAAAATTCGCCAAAGCACCGTAAAAATTCAAATTATGCTGGTTAATTTCCGGCGTCGAAGGTAACACGCCTAAAGTAGATTGCAAATAAGGTTCCCTATCAATAATTTCTGCAATTACCTCACGGTGCGGCCACTCTTTCCCTAAGTAAGGATAGTTAGAATTGCCGGGACTGATAATTTGAACTAAGCTATGTCCAAAAGCACCTCCCAGCGGCCAGATATGGAACAGCATCGCCAGAATTGCCAAGCCAATTGTACCCCAGCGAATTTGTCGTCCCCACCGAGAAGGCCACAGCGTTAAACAGTAGGCTAAGAAAATAGATAAAACTGGTAAATAAGGTATCACATATCGGTCGTCTTTGTTGATATTTAGAGAATTAATTAAATAAGCTCCTCCCCAGAAAACAGCCAGCCAGCGACATGAGTTGAGATGCAAGATTGACGAACTATTTTGCCTGCGACGCCAATAAAGTATCAATCCTACTAAGGGAACAAGTAACAGAGGCAAAGAAACGTGTTCGGGTAAGTGTTGACCGTAGTAAATCCAAGCGTCGATCGTATTGAGGGCTGGATCTCCTTCGGCGATCGCAGAATCCACTGTTGCCCGTTTTCCCCCGGTCAAAATTAACAGCCAATTGGTTTTCGCCCACGGGCCAAACACAGCGGCTGACAGCAACAAACTACCTGCTAATTGACCTAATCTTCCCCAAGCTTTGTGCCGCACAGCACCCGCAGCCAACCACACAATCGGAGTAAACAGAAATAATACAGTCGTGTGTTTAACTAATATTGATAAGCCGAGAGAAATTCCAAAGGTGATCGCCCAAAAGAAAGACGATGGGGAGAGTGGGGGAGTGGGGGAGGGGGAGAATTTATACTTTTCCTTTGTTCGTTCCTCCAACTGACTTCTATTGGTTACATCCGTTGCCGAACTTCCTTCTTCCTTCTTCCTTCTTCCTTCAGAAGCCTTCCACATTGTCAAACAATAGAAAGCAAAAGTAATAGCCGCAGTGAGGGGATAGTCGAGCAAAAATTGCAAGCGGAACCGATAAAGTCCGGGTAACAAAACGCAAATAGCAGCGGCCCACAAACCGACTTGCCGGTTAAATAATTGGACGCCCAGACTGTAGACTGAGGCGAGCAGAATGGCACTAAATAATAAATGAACGAGGGTTGCCCGATCCCCCCCAGTACCGAACACCTGAAGAAACGGAACCGTTAAGATGTACACCAAGGGCGGAATTTTCGTCGAAAGTAGCCAGAAGTTTGTCCACCACTCCCCGGAAAACCACTGAGGATGCTGCAACACCTGCAAGTAGTTCAGGGTGCTAGTGAGGTATTCTGCCTGATCCCACGCGGGTACAGATCGATCGAGGGCAAACCAGAGGCGATCGCTAATTGCCCCCAGCAGCCAAATTATGCCTAAGACAAGCAGACTCTTGCCCTCGCTGTCCCGATGTTGCTGTGCCATTGCGATTCTTGGATTTTAGGTTGCAGCTTTTAGCTTACAGGGGGGCGGTTCCGGGCGATCGAAAAATTTATTGAGAAAAGTGCTTGCTAAATTCGGTATGTGTCTGCTAAGATAGTAAAGCGCGAAAAAACAAGCCGGGATAGCTCAGTTGGTAGAGCAGTGGACTGAAAATCCACGTGTCACGAGTTCAAGTCTCG
Organism: Microcoleus sp. Pol11C3; assembly: GCF_036701485.1. Taxonomy (NCBI): domain Bacteria; kingdom Bacillati; phylum Cyanobacteriota; class Cyanophyceae; order Oscillatoriales; family Microcoleaceae; genus Microcoleus; species Microcoleus sp. Pol11C3. Next base: position 8,763 of record NZ_JAUBQW010000186.1, read on the forward strand.
TTCCTGGCATCGCAAAGCCCTCACAAAGTTGAGGGTTTTTTTTTAGGAAAAATGCGGGCAATGCAGTCAATTATCTAACTTGATATGCCTGAAAGTTTAGCTGACGAGATTGATTAATCTGTTCGACGTGAATATTTAAAGCTGTGGAGAAGCGTTCACCCCCGCCGAGAATAGTTTTTAGGGTGAATTATTTAACTGTCTTATTTTTGAGTGAGGTAGCCAGCTAGTTCTGGAATTTCACCCGCGCGCTGCCACTCGACTTCCCCGCGCCGGACTTTAGTTCGGGCTGTGATTTCCTGAATCTCCCATAATTGCAATTTGGTATAGGGCCCCTTGGCTTCTCCGCTGCGAAACACGTACCATTGAGGAACTTCAGGAGTGGGCTGGGTCGATGTCTCACAGGCTTCATCCGATTCATTCCACTTGTGGCTTTGAGTTGAGTGCCAGTTGCGTAAGTCCTGTTTAACTTTTTATGTTGAAAAAGGATTGAGATTAGGATGAGGCTAATCTTTTCCAGGAATAACAAGTTTTTGACTTACAACCGCAGATAAACACAAATGACCCCAGATGGATATAGGCTTTGGCAGCATTCTTAAAAAAATCTCTAAATCAAACCCCACTCTTTTTCACCACCACTTCCACCTTTTCCGTCGTCCATTCCTCACTCGCATCAGTCACAACCGTAATCTTTCGCTTAGGGTTAAGTAGTTAGACAGAATTAATTACACAAATACATAGTAGAATGATATTCCATGCAAAATTATGAGTTAATTAGAA
>NZ_JAUBQW010000004.1:0-134952 GCF_036701485.1 Microcoleus sp. Pol11C3
TTTTTATTCAGACCTTCTAGGGTCGCACCTAAATCGATAAGCTGTTCAATATGACCCCGGTTTCTTTTGATATATTGGAGTTGCTTTTTAATTGCCTGTCTTCTTTTGTTGCGTGTGGGTCGTCTTTGTTTCGCTACTGCTAAGTAGTCTTTTCTTGCTAGATTACGGTAGGTTCTTGGTTTTTTATGGGTTTTTTCTTTGATTTGTTTATACAGGATATCTATGATTTTTTCTGTATGAACTCTGGCTCCGTTTAATAGTCCTAAGTCGGTCGGATAACTAATGTCGGCTGGGGCGCAGGTTGCATCTACGATCAACTTACCGCGATTGGGTGACTCATTTTTGGCGTCCGAATCCTTTTTTCTTTCGGGTTTGACAGGCGTGATGTCTCGCATTTTTTCAACCATGCGTTCGTTCACTTTATGAATTAGGTTGGGACTGATTCGTTGCCGAAAATGTACTAATAGTGATGGATCAAATGCGAGTTCATTGCTGTAGCTTGGTTGACCGATGAAGTATTGTAGATAGGGGTTTTCCCGGATCTGTTCTACTGTTTCCCGATCACTAATTCCTAATTTTTCTTTAATAATTAATGCCCCCAATGCCATCCTAAACGATTTAGCTGGTGCGCCCTTTTCTGTAGGAAAGTTTTTAGCATATTCTGCTTCAAATTCTGACCACGGGATTAGTTCGGCCATTTTTACCCAACGGTTGAGGAGTGACAGTTTTCCACATGAGGGGAGTTCAAAGTCGGAAGGTGAGGGAGTAGCAAGCTCAGCTTTTTTGTACACAATCGCAGGTGGTGATGCACGGGTTTTGACCTATTTTACCTGTTTATCTTGCACTTTATTCTCGATCGCGCGCTCAAAACCCAGGCTACCTCAAGTGCGATCGATATATTCAGCAAGCCCTATGTAGATGTTGTGCGTCCAGGAGTGGAATAATTAACTGGAGATTTGTGCTCCTTGGGTGTCGAGGTCGATCGCCCTTACATCAGCCTTCACCCCAAATTCCCCCCAAGCAGCCGCCATTTCCCTCACAACCACATCAACATTAGTAACATCCGTTAAAGCTAAAAGTGTTGGCCCGGCACCGCTAATTACCATCCCACAAGCCCCTGCATTCACGGCTGCTTCTTGCACCGCTTCATATCCCTTAATCAGCGATTGGCGGTAAGGCTGATGAATTTTGTCTTGGAGGGCGCAGCGCAGCCAGTTTTCATTGCCAGTTTCCAAAGCCCGCACTAGCAAACCAACGTGTGCGGCATTGAAAATCGCGTCAGCCTTACTGTAATCGTTGGGCAAAACTTTGCGCGCTTCGGCGGTAGAAAGTTCAAAATCGGGAATAGCTACCACCGGCACAATACTAGAATGCCAGGGAATATCGCAAATCTCCCAACCAAAGCCCTCTGCATCGTCATCGGGGCGTTCTCTGCGCCTCTGCGGTTGATTTTTCACACTTGACGCTGCGAGGCGACAACCTCCCAATAAAGCGGGGACAACGTTGTCGGGATGTCCTTCAAGTTCGATCGCCAATTGCATCACTTCCACCTGACTCAAAGGCTTTCCGGCTAATTCATTTGCACCGACTAACCCACCGATAATAGCTGTGGCGGAACTCCCCAAACCTCTAGCCAGTGGCACTTGCATATCTATATGTATGGCTACGGGCGGTGGGGATTGGTTCAGGCGATCGTATAACTTGAGAAAGGCTAGATAAGCGAGATTGCTGTCGTCTGTCTTGACTTTGGGGGCTTCTTGGCCTGTAACTGTAATTTTTAGTTTCTCTGTTGCGGAGGGTTCGAGTCGGGAGAATTGGAAGCGGTTGTAGAGGCTTAAAGCGGCACCGATGCAGTCGAATCCTGGGCCCAGGTTGGCGGTTGTGGCGGGTACGGTAACGGTGACGGTGGAGATTACGGACATTTTTTGAATACTTAATTTGGAGTGTTTAACCGCAGATGGACGCGGATGAACGCAGATAAATTTTTGATATCGGTTCGATCGACTATTTTAACTGATTCCTAGAACATCTTCGTAAATTTGTGCGATCGGGCCATGTAATAGCTGATATTTTTTAAGCTGGGCTGATATTATACCATAGACTTCTTGCATAAATCTTCGAGCGGCCAACCGCAGATGCAAAGCAGAGCGACGCAGATTAACGCAGATAATTTCAATAACAGAGAGCGAATGAATGCACTTCTAGTCTCTCTCATGTTTTCAAATAAACTTATTCTTGCAGCATTTCAAGATGCTTGATGGCATCTTGATAATCGTTGGTATTGCCATCTTTTTGATAGAGTTCGGCTGCTTTATGATAATCGGCGATCGCCCCGTCTTTGTCTTCTAAGAACTCGCGGACTCTGGCGCGGTTGTAGTAAGCATCGCCGTAGTTGGGGTTGATTTCTATTGCGCGATCGAAATCTGCTTTGGCTGCTGGATAATCTTTGAGGTTGCGGCCGTGGATGATGCCGCGTTTGTTGTAGGCTTTGGCGTAGTTGGGGTTGAGGCGAATGGCTTCGGTGTAATCGGCGATCGCCCCTTGAATATCTCCTGCTTCTGATTTTGCTAAAGCGCTGTTAAATAAGTCTTCAGCAGAATTTTGAACGATGAGTATTGGCGCTGACTCTGCTCGAATAGCAGGGGATATTCCGCCCAAAATCGTAACAAATCCTAAAATGCCGATCGCCCGGTAAAAGTGTTTCATAAATCTAAGCAAAAATCCGAGCGACAGAGCAACTAAAACCAGGTAACAAAGGCGAGGTCAATTCATCATCGCTCAACAGCGTAGCAACGAGCCTTAAACTTGCTTGTTCCCTGCGATAAACTTCAATTTGTCGCAACCGCCAATTCGCAATCCAGTATTCCTGTACTCCTCGTACCGAATAGAGTCGGAGTTTCAAATCTCTATCCCGTCTTTCATTGTCTGTACCAGCCGATAATACTTCAACAATTAACTCAGGTGCGGCGGTTAAATGGCCTGCTTCGTCTAGCAAGATAGCCAAGCGTTCATTGCTGGCCCAAACTACATCAGGAATAACGTTATCAGCATCCGTGAAAATAAGACCGGGATTGATTGCAGCACGTCCTAAACCAGCAGACATCGACCAAGTATCAAGCACAGAGAAAAATCTGCCACAAGTCTGTTGATGACCCCAATGCGGTGCTCTAGTCACAAATAACTCTCCATCAATAATTTCATAACGATCGCCGTTATCGGGCAATAGTTCTAAATCGGCGGTAGTCCAGCGTACTTTATCAGATATTGTCTGGCTCATACAAACACTCTTAATAGGTCATATAAACATTATAAACCTGTTTGTAGTAAGGACTTCAGTCCTCCGATCGGGCTTTTAGTCAATTAGGGCTAAAGTCCTTACTACAAACAATTCTGCCGATCGCAATTAACCGGACATGACATTACTTCAAAATAGTTTTAGAAGCAATCCGAGTTTTCTTGCGATCGGCTTCACTCAATTGTTCACCAGACTGCAAACGAGTAGCAGAGGTTTGCAGCACAGTTGCGGCACTTTTATCGCCCATTTGCAAAGCAGTTTTAGCCGCCGTTTGCAGCATCGTTGCCGCGCCGGCGCGATCGCCCTGTTGTAATCTAGTTTCTGCCAGTTGAGTTTGGCGGTATTTAGCCAAAGCTAAAATGTGCTGCTGCACCATCGGGTTAATTGCCGGCTGATAAACTTTCAGGACATTAGCAGAAACTGCAACGGGATCGGAAAGTAAACTTGAACCGACAGTCGGATCGTCATAGCGAATTTGCAATTGCCCGATCGCCTGTGTACCTTCGGGTAACTGTCCAATATAAATATTAGCCAAAACTACTCGCTCTATATCCTTCATTAAATCTCCCAGGCGCACCATAAAGCGATCGCCCTCTTGCTGTATCGGTAATTCGATCGTATCTGGGGCAACTTGAGCGATCGGTTTGAGTTCGGCTAACCGCACTTTTGGCATTAGGGAAAATAGCAAATAAGCATTAGTCAAACCTACACCTTGGATGCGAGTAAATAGTTTGCCAAACTCGTCTACCGCATCTTCAGGACGCTGAATGTGTGCCAGAGCACCGCCGCCCGCGTCAGCAATCTTTTCCAAAATATCCTGGTTCCAGTTATCGCCAAATCCCAGAGAATTTAAAGTCATGTTGTAGTCAGCAGCCAATTTAGCCAACTTCAAACAGCGGCTGTCGTCGCCGTGTTCGTTTTCGCCGTCAGTCAGCAGAAATGCCTGAGATATAGCTTCTTTTTTGCCTTTGCCCAACTCTTCAATACCTAACTTAATGCCCTCATCAATTGCTGTGCCACCGGCCGAGCGCAATTGCTCAATTTGCCGTTTAATACTGCTGGGATCTCCTACAATTTGATTGGGGACGAGGACTTTGGCTTTATGATCGAAAGCCACCGCGCAAAAGCGATCCCCGGGCTTCAACCTGTCTAGCAACCGTCCGGCGGCTTGTTTGACGGTTTCCAAGGGGCGTCCGCCCATCGAGCCGCTGTGGTCGAGAATCAGGCACAGGTTTAAGGGTACGCTAGAGTCGATCGAGCTTGCCGTCGCAGATACCGAAATCGCTAGCTGGCGCTGCGTTGAGGGCGCAGCAGCGTCAAGGTTAGGGTCGTTTAAAACCGGGAGCAAACTAACTTTCATGCGGGATACCTAAAGATTGCGTTACTATTTCTTTAAGAATAGCTCCATCAGTTCAGGCAACATTTCGGTTATATGAACACACCAATTAAAGCTGTGCAATCGCCATACTACGGGGAAGGGAACTCTCGGACGCCACCTCCCGATTTGCCATCCCTGTTGCTGAAGGAGCGGATCGTTTATCTGGGTATGCCTCTAGTGCCTGCGGTAACAGAACTGATTATCGCTGAACTGTTGTTCTTGCAGTACGAAGACCCGGATAAGCCGATCAAAATCTACATCAACTCGACCGGCACTTCTGGTTACAGTGGCGAACCCGTCGGCTTTGAAACAGAAGCCTTCGCTATCTGCGATACGATCAGGTACATTAAGCCGCCCGTGCACACTATTTGCCTCGGTTCGGCAATGGGGATGTCTGCGATGCTTTTAGCGGCTGGTACAAAAGGCTTTCGGGCGAGTTTGCCGCACGCTTCGATTGTGTTGCACCAACCCAAGGCTTACACGCGGGGTCAAGCAAGCGACATTCAAATTCGGGCTAAGGAAGTGCTGGCAAATAAAGCGACGATGCTTGAGATTTTTGCAAGCTGTACTGGTCAACCGATCGAAAAGATTACTAAAGATATGGATCGGTTGCTGTACCTGACGCCCCAGGAAGCTAAAGAATACGGTTTGATCGATCGCGTTCTTGAAACATCGGAAGAATTGCCGAAACCGCTGCCTGCAGGAGTCATATAACTGGGAATTGGAAATGGGGAATGGGGAATGGGAAATGGGGAATGGGCATGAGTAATAATTAAGGGTTAATGGCTAGTAGTTTCTACCCTGATTAGTTATTCAATAGTCTTTTTATGACTAACAATTCCCAATTACCGATTCCCAATTACCAATGCCCAATGCCCGATGCCCAATGCCCGATCACCAATTACCAACTAAACGGAGTTCCGAATTATGCCTATCGGTGTGCCAAAAGTTCCCTACAAAATGCCGGGGGGTTATGATACTCAGTGGATTAATATCTACGATCGCCTCTACCGGGAACGGATTATTTTCTTGGGCAGGGACGTTGACGATGAAATTGCCAATCAAATCATCGCTGTGATGCTCTATCTCGATTCGGAAGATTCAGGTAAGGATATCATTTTGTACATCAATTCCCCAGGCGGGATGGTGTCGGCAGGCATGGCTATTTTTGATACCATGCAGCACATTAAATCGGACGTGGTGACGATTTGTGTGGGCTTGGCTGCTTCGATGGGTTCTTTCCTGTTAGCTGCAGGTGCGAAGGGGAAACGGTTAGCTTTGCCTCACTCGCGAATCATGATTCACCAGCCTTCTGGGGGCGCCCGGGGACAAGCAACGGATATTCAGATTGAGGCGAAAGAGATTCTGCGCCTGCGCCACCAACTGAATAATATCTATGCTAAGAACACTGGCAAGCCGATCGAAAAAATCGAGAAGGACATGGATCGCGACTATTTCATGTCCGCTGAGGAAGCCAAGGAATACGGCTTGATTGACAGAGTGATCGAAGATCGTCCGTAAGTTATTTTTTCGCTTCAGTAGTGCGGGCAACCCTCGCACTACAACCTAGTTCGCAGTAAATTTTGGCAGAATCTTTACATTTAAGGATTCTGCCATATTTAATGGTACTATTAACGCTCATTCATGCTAAATGGATATTGCAGATTATTACCGACAGTTAGGACTGAGGTCTGGTGCGAGTTTATCGCAAGTTAAGGCCTCTTATCGGCAGTTAGCCAGACAGTATCACCCCGATGTGAATCCGGGAAACGAACAGGCTAAGAATAAGTTTATTGCTATTACTGAGGCTTATAAGTTCCTGGTGAATGTGGCCCCCCCCGATGTTGCGGAGTCGAAAGTTGCCAATTCAACTGTGCCACCTACTTCGACAAAGCGCGATCGGGGGGTGAAAGCTCAACCGCAGGCAGTTAATGTGAGTCGAAAAGAGCCGCCGGTTCCATCTAACGCGGATCAGTCGGCGGCGGAACAAAAGTTAAAGCAAGATGCTTATTTTGAGCTACAACAGTTGCTGAAATATCAGAGGTTCCCGCGGGCGATCGCCTTGATTGAGGGTTTGGCACAGCGGACTCCCGAAGATTTGGAGGTGCGTCAGTGGCAGGCGATCGCCTATCAGCGCTGGGGACGGCATTTGATCGGAGAAAAGCAGGTTGATAAGGCGAGAATTTATTTGAAAAAGGCGGTAAAAACTGACCCTCACAATCGTGCTTTGTGGGCGGAAGTTGAGCGGGATTTTCGCAAGTTGGAACAGATTTATTGAAGCGATGTTGTGTCCCCCTTTTTCAGGGGGTCTCCGTCGTTAATTTTTAATTTTTCTAAAATAACTTGGGTATTTTCAGGTCGGTTTTCCGGTAGCGGTTCCATTAATTCGTCGATCGAGTCTAGGAGTAACGGGTCAATATCTACAGCTTGATTCCTCCAATTAATTTTACCAGTTTTTTCATTGACGGGAAAGTCGATCGGCTGTATGCCCGTTAATAAATGTACAAAAGTACGCCCCAGGGCAAAAAAGTCCGATCGCACGCCTGCTTTACCTAGAATTTGTTCTGGTGCGGCATATCCAGCAGAACCTATGGGTGCGGTATCTATATCTGCTTCTGTGGCGGCGCCGAAGTCAATTAATCTCAATTTCCCATTGGCTTCAACCATCAGGTTGGATGGCTTAATATCCCGATGTACTACACGATAATTGTGGATTTCATGCAAAATATGAAGCATTTGTTGCAGCCAATCTAGAGCGAGATTTTGAAAAACGTACTGTTTTTTAGTTAAGAATTCTGCCAAGTTGTCTCCGGTAATTTTTTCCATCACCAAACAAGACAATTTCTGGAAGTTATGGGGAAGTTTAATTGGGAAATAACCGTCAGGTTCGACTTGGGGAACTGAGCCCTTTCCGGCCAGCCAAATCAAAACTCGCGCTTCTTGCTTGAACAACCGAACTAAATCGGGATTGTGGGTATGTTTCAAGACTTTTAAAATTTTGACAGTTCCCCATTCGTTTTCCCCTGTTCCCAAATCTTCGACTTCAAAGATGTCTGTAGGGCGTGCCGGATTGGGCGATCGCACTGGTTTAAGGATACGATAGCGATCGGCAATTAACAAATCCGTGCCACAAGCCTGACACTTTTGAGCAGCAGCAGGATTTTCGCGTTGTTCGCATTGAGGATTGATGCAGTAAATCATCTGTCTTGATGCGTCCCCGACTGACGGATTTAACGAATTGAATCAATTATTAGCATAAAACCCAGCAGTTCTGACCTTACTACTGGGTTTATATTTACCGCCCATTTGGGCACACTATCACATTTAAGTCAAGGATTTAAGATTAATAGCATCGCGCTCTACCGATTGAGCTACCCCCCTGCGTTTGGTAGAGGGGGCTGGATATGAGCCAGCAACCTCGATGATGTGATTTTCCTGACATTCGTTTTAGCGATCGGCGGTGAATGCTGAGTTTAGAGTAATAACTTGCTGTTGAATTTGTACGCAATGCTGCCTCTGCCGATTGGGCTACCCCCTATTTTGGGTAGGAGGGACAGGAGTCGAACCTGCACTATCACATTTGTACGGTTTAAGTTGAAGTTTTAGATTGAGCTTCTACTCTGTTTATATCTTAAACTATAACTATCAAAAAAGCAAGCATTCAGCGGAATATAAACTGAAAAAATCTTTCTCCCACTCTCTGTTCCTCAACTTCAGAATTATTAGCTTCTTCGCGGGCGAACATAACAGCTTGCTGCAATATTTCCACCCTTTGCAGCAACTCATTGATCTGCCGTGCTGGTAAAGATCCAGAAAACTTGACAGTCCGCCAGTAGCCGATCGTAATATCTTCGTAATAAACATCGACTTGAGCCGGATGGTGTTCGGTAGCTTCAGCTTTAACGTGATTGCGCGGAGTTTTAAAAGTCTTGAGAGTTTGCACTGGTTCTGTTGCCCAGCAGTCGGCCGAAGCATCGAAGTTCCAAGTCTCGGAAGCATCTAAAACGGGAAGTTTTTTGATGAATGCTTGCAAATCTGCTAACTGCTTTTCAATGAATAGCAAATAGCTGACGGGCACTTGGCTTAAAAGCACGTTGCCGTCTACAGTTACGTCGGCGCGGGCGCTACAATTTGTCCAATCTTTGGTTGCGGTTATGTCGAAGAGTTTGGTCAAAACTTCAGTCGTTTTGCGAATAATCTCTTCGGCTTTGACTTCAACTTTTTTGGACTCGGGCGGCAGTTGTTCGCCTTCTTCGTCTTTGGGACGGTAAGTGCGGGAGATTCCAGAAAGCACAGCGGGCTTCTGGAGTGCTTTTTGAGCTTCTGCTAGTTCTTGAACCGAGCGGCTTTTGATGCCTTTTTCGATCGCGATAATCTGATTTAAACGTGGCATTGTTCGATGTTATTGACGCTCAACTCATATCAAGCCGGGTTAATACTGATAATCAAATTGTTTGTCCTGTGGCTTTTAGGGCTTTGATAACTCTCCCTCCTCAGTACAAACCTCACGATCGTTCTTTAACCAAACTTGCTCATTTTGTAGTATGTCATACTTCACGGTAAATTATAAGCTTTCTTTTCTAGGCGCGGTGCCAAGAAATCCCGCCGCTACCCGTGCCCAGCAATTTATCTCTCAAAAACTCGGCAAAATCTCTAGCGTCGCTACCAAAGCGTAGCAAATATCACTCTTTGTTAGCGCTGTGAGTACCTCTTGAGATAGATGCGGAAATCCCTCCCAGGGCGCGTTGTCATATCGGGAAATATTTCTTAACATATAGATAACAAAGGGAATCCGAGGAGACACCAAAAATCCTTAAGCCCTTGGGGTGCCCCGGTTAATCAGACTTTTCGCAAACAAGGGCTAAATCAATGAACAAGCAGCAAAACTCCGAAGTTTCAGCATTTTTGCCCATGCTCCAAAAAGGCATTTGGCTGTTTGGGATTCTCTCTTGGATATTCGGGCTGACAGATAGAACTATTGCACTATTATCTGACGGATATTTGTCGGCGATCGATATTGTTCAGCTATTTACAGCATCCTTTTTCTTCATTAGCTGGCTGTTGTTAAGCCCGTTTTTGGGTCTTAATTCCCAAAGTCAGCCGAAGGAAGAAGCATCTCCATAGTTTTTAATTGGTAATGTTAGTTTCTCGATCACTCTTTGTTGCTTCTGGGGCAAAGCGGGCCGGCCAAATGCGATCGCAAAAAAACAAAGTTCCCGCCGTCACGCACAGCGGAATCGCCAACAGATTCAACAGCGGAATGCTCACCAAACCCAAACAAACCACACCAAAACTCCCGCTAGCCGGCAAACTCGCCCGAATTAGCTCAAACTTCTCCTGAAAAGGCAGCTTCCGCCGCTCCAAAGGTGCATTTAAAAAGTCCAAACAGACAATAGTCGCGCCCAAAGCTACGCCACCCAAACTGCTCAGAATAGATCCTGCGCCAGGGATAAAATTCAGCAGCAGCAGCGGTATACCGATGCTGAACAAAATTTGTAGTTTTCGCAGTTCAAAGCCGATCGCCATTTGAATATCCCCAAAAATACTCGCTAAATTCATCGGTGCTTCTGCGGGCAATTGACCGTTCCGCAGCAGTTCCAATTGTTCGGAAAGTTTGCCGTACCAGGGCGAACCTAAAATCACACCAAACTGCACTAACAAAAATCCAATTATCAGCAAAAGTCCTGACACTAGGAGGACCCGCAGCAGCCAGCCGAAAGCGACTGTTAACACGCCAAGAAAGCTCAGCCAAGCTGGCAAATTCGCAATTAGAGCATTAAATCGGACGGACAAATCGGCAACTAAAACGTCTATCCCTGCCAAACTGGGAAATAGCAAGCTTAAATAAAGACCAATACCAATTATAAAATTTAGCACGACGGGGACTAATACATAAGTCCATAGCTTGGGAGTTTGCAAAATCAGCGTGAAAGCTCGCAAAGGATAGGTGAAACCTGCCAGTAGTCCAATTTGTGCAGTAATGGCGGCGTGGGCGGGGTTTGAATTGAGCTGTTTAGACATATTTTCTGATTGTGAGGACTTGACTCTATTTTCTATTATCCACTTTCCATTATTATTAATGATGAGGATTTATCGCAGGTTGCCCAAAAGTGAAGCTTTTTATTTACCATACCCCGGAACTTACGCCAGCCGACAAAATGCCGGCTTGCGCGATCGCAGTTGATGTGCTGCGGGCGACTACGACAATGGCAACGGCCTTGAATAATGGGGCGGAAGCTGTTCAAGTTTTCAGCGACTTAGATAAGCTAATGGCCGAGAGCGAAAAATGGCCTGCAGATAAGCGGGTTCGCGCCGGAGAGCGCGGCGGCGGCAAAGTTGACGGATTTGACATGGGGAATTCCCCCTTCGACTGTACGCCAGAAAAGGTGACTGGGAAGCGAATTTTTATCAGCACAACTAATGGTACTCGGGCTCTGGAGCGAGTGCAAGCTGCTGCAACTGTGTTAACGGCGGCTTTGATTAACCGCAAATCTGTGGTGCAGTTTTTGTTAAATAAACAGCCGGAAACTATTTGGATTGTGGGTTCTGGTTGGGAAGGGAGTTATTCGTTGGAAGATACGGTTTGTGCTGGTGCGATCGCCCAAAGTCTCCTGGCAGAAAGCGGTATTCCTGCGAGCGATTTTGCTGGTAACGATGAAGTATTTGGGGCTATTGCTCTTTATTTGCACTGGCAAGATCGGTTGCACGAATTGTTGGAAAGAGCCAGCCACGGCCAGCGCCTCCTCGGTTTAGGTGTTATTGAAGATTTAAAATATTGCGCGCAAACGGATACTTTAGATGTGCTGCCTATGCAGCGAGAACCGGGAGTTTTGGTTAAGTCTGATTTTAAAATTCCTCAGACTGATTTCTGGGTTCAATCTTCGGAAAAAACGGCGACTTGAAATTTTCTGTGAATGCAGTATTAGTAAGGTGCGCCTAGGCGCACCCTACGGAAATTAGTAGGTAGTTAGTGAACAATATTTTTTTTAAGCCAGTAGAATTAAACATACTCGGTAGGAACACAAAATTGTTTTGCTCCTAGTCTATTGCAGGCAATTTAGAATTGCTGTATTCACCGCCGAAGCGCTGAATTAAACACTCGGCAATTCTGGCTGCTGCACCGGGTTCTCCCATGCGGCGCCAACCATTTTCAGCGATTAGCTGTAACCTGTCGGGGTCGCGGAGCAAAGACTGCACGGCGCCGGCAACTTCAGCGGGATGTTTGACTAAAATTAATGACGGGCCTAACAGGCGACTTTGAGCTTCTGCAAAAGCTGGATTAAATTGCGGGCCTTTTCCGGGAATGGCGATCGCCGGTTTTCCTAAACCTACAAATTGTTCTGTAGCAGTTCCTGCCATTGCTATTGCTAAATCGGCTTCGTACAAACAATCGTTAAAACTTTGCTGAGTCAAAATCATCGTGGCGTTTCTCTGCACAAATGTCAAGGGCAATAGCAAATTAGGAGATTCTTGCTGAATTTCTTGAGCGCTAGAAACAGGAGGCCGCAAAATACTTCCTTCTCGTCGCTGCGTTCTAATTTCGCCCTCTTGTCGCCAGCCGAAAAATTCTAAACTAGGTCGCAAAGCTTCTAAGTTTAACTCGGGAGAAATGGCTCCAAAAAATAACAATTTGCGATCGGCAAACAGCGACAAAATTCCGGCTACAGCCTCTACTATTAGCAGCCAATTAGCGTAGGCTTCCGGCGCTCTAGAACCGGGGAGTAAGGTGAAGACGAGCGATCGTTCCATTTCCCGAAACTCTGCGTCAGGGCCGTAAAAACCGGCTGGGTTTTCCGGTTCGAGTCCGTCCATCATCGGATTTCCGAGATTGTAAGCGGGAATTCCCAGCTTTTGTAAAGTCTCGGCGGTCAGAGCGTCCCTGGCAAAAACTGCCCGACAGCGCGATCGAGTCATCAACCAGCGCTCCCAAGGCAAATAAACCGATCGCGACCAACTCCACCCACCAAAGACCCTGGATTTGCGAGCCAGAGGCCCGTCCTCGTCCCGCAAATAATACTCGGACTTGGCAGTACCGACAAAGGCATAGGGCGCGCCGCCCAGCCAAGCAAACAGCAGCGGTACAATATCCCCGCAGGCTAAAATAACGCAGTCTTGATTCCCTGACTGTTGTTGCGATCGCACCCAAGCGCGGATGGCTTTAAACTGAGCGATGGTCAACTGAAGCAGGCCGCCTTTGACATCGCGCAAAAATTCCCTCCCGTCCATGTAAATAAAGCCGCCCGAAGGCATCCGCTGCACCGGGCCGATGATGCGGGCGTTTTCTAGTTGAGCGAAAGCTTGCCCTTCACCCACTAGCGGAAACACGGCTAATTCTGGCGGATGCGGGTGCTGTTGCAGTTCCTGCAAGATGCGAAGGGCGATCGCATCTTCTCCGTGGCCGTTACTGAGGCAAAGTAATTTCAATCCCAACTCTCTCAAAAACTGTCTCTGAATATATAGAAGCAAGATTAGCCGCAGGATGCAAGGTGGTATAGCCGAAGGAAGAAGTAAGTGGAGCGCCGATCGCACGAGTCCGGGACTTTTTGGTAAAATAGCAGATGAAACTCTATTTTATAGGTAAAATTGGATGGTACAAACCCGGCCAAAATCTTTGACACTCCAAGAGTTTCTGAAGTTGCCAGAAACCAAACCAGCCAGCGAGTACATTGACGGTGAAATCATTCAAAAACCGATGCCTCAAGGAGAACATAGTGTCATTCAAGGCGAGTTGACAAGCGCTGCTAATACTGCTCTCAAACCTCAAAAGGTGGCGCGAGCATTTCCAGAACTACGGTGCATTTTTGGCGGTCGAGCGATCGTTCCAGACGTGACTGTATTCACTTGGGACCGCATTCCCCGTAAAGAAAATGGTGGTGTGGCAAATGTGTTTGCGATCGCCCCGGATTGGACAATTGAAATCCTCTCCCCCGACCAAAGCCAAACTAAAGTTACTAAAAATATTTTACATTCTCTCAAACACGGAACTCAAATGGGTTGGTTAATCGATCCAGAGGAGCGATCGGTTTTGGTATATCGACCGACTCAATCAACGGAGGTGTTTGACGAACCGGAACAGTTATTGCCCATGCCATCTTTTGCCAGGGAATTGCAACTGACAGTAGGAGCATTATTTGGTTGGCTATTAGAGTGATATCATGTCCGATGGAGCGACCGGACATGATATCACTACTCACCACTGACCACTGACTACTGACCACTGACTACTGACTACTGACCCTCGATATATTGCTTTAAAGTATTCCGAATTTGTTTGAGCTGAAATCCCTTAGCGAGTTGGCGCAGCTTCGAGACAAACGGCACTAAATTAGGTTCTAAAATTTCCAGCTTAGCACTCTCCTCAAAAATTTCTTCAATGTCGCCCATAGCTGCGAGTTTCAAAATTTTTGCTACCGACTCTGAAGCCGCAGGTAACAGAGAAGAATAATCAGGAAAATCAGAGGCGGGTGACAAACTGGGAGTTTTGCGCTTTTTGTTTTCCGAAGATTCCCCATAAATCCATTCTAGTCCCAAATGCACGCGCAACTGTTCCAAAAAGTGATTTGCTTCGATCGGCTTGGGAAGAAAAGCATCGTACCCTGCGAGGATGCTATCTTGCTGCGTAGCCTCGAAAACGCTAGCTGACATAGCGATTAACACGACATCTTTTACTTCCGGCAACTGCCGCAGTTTTCTTGCAGCTTCTAAGCCATCCATTACAGGCATCCGCAAGTCCATTAAAATCACATCCGGTTGAAATTCAACTGTTTTGCAGAGGCATTCTTGCCCGTTTTGGGTCTCTGCAACCTCAAATCCCAAACGCCGCAGCAGCCTGCAGAACAAATCGCGATCCAGTTGATTGTCATCCACGATGAGCACTTTCCGCTTGTTGCCGATAAAACCGACAAGCCAGCGTTTTTCCTGCAAAGGAGACACCTCCAGGTATCGTTTAGCTGCTGGCAATTCTAAATCTACCCAAAAAGTGCTACCTTTTCCCAAAGTGCTGTGGACGCGAATTTCGGTACCCATTAGTTTCGCTAATTTCTGGCTAATCGAGAGTCCGAGACCCGTACCTTCAACAAACGTATTGCCTCCTACTTGGTGGAATGGCAAAAATATTTCTTCTAATTTGCTTTGGTCTATTCCAGAGCCGGTATCCTCGACTTGAAAGCGGATTTTTAAAGCGTGTTTGGCTACGATCGGATTATGGGCAAAGCGCATATAATTTTCTTTCAGTTCCGAACTCACAGTCGAGAACTCATAATTTTCTCCTTGCCCTCGACTCCAGGCCCCTGTGCCGACATAGCCGACTTTGAAAGTCACACCGCCACTGTTAGTAAATTTAACGGCATTGCTGAGTAAATTTATGAGAATTTGGCGCAATCTTTTTGGATCGACACGAACGTAGCTAGGTAGGGGAGAGACTTGTTCATAATGGAATAAAATTTCTTTTTGAGAGGCCCGCATCTGAAACAGATCAGCAATGTTTTTCGTGAAATTTAGAAAATTCAACTCTTCCGGGTAGAGTTCCATTTTTCTAGCTTCAATTTTGGAAAGATCTAAAACATCGTCGATTAACATCAGCAGGTGTTGACCGCACTGTTGAATATTGCTGAGACTTTCTTGGTGATCTGAGTTTAAGTCTTTGTCGGTTTTGAGGATTTGAGCGTAACCTAAAACGCCGTTTAAAGGCGTGCGTAGTTCGTGGCTCATATTGGCAAGAAATTCGCTTTTGGCGCGGTTGGCGCTTTCTGCGACTAATGCGGCTTGTTGGAGGGCAGATTCTGCAAGTTTGCGATCGGCAATTTCCGTTTGTGCTTGTTGAAATAGGGTCGATTGCTGGATCGCGATCGCCAATTGCACGCACAATTGCCGGAGGGATTCTATTTCTGAGGAATCCCAGGGACGGGGGCCACTGCAATCCTGGGCGATCAGCAGTCCCCAGAGCTGATTTTCTGCAGTCTGTTCGGTCTGGGAAATGCTTTCTCGTGCTTTTAAAATCGGCACTATTAAGTTAGCTTTTACTTCAAATCCTTCGAGAAGTTTCATGTGACATTCCGTCAGATTTTCCCGGTAAATATCTTCCATAGCTCGAATAGAGCCTTGCTGGTAAATCTCAACAAATTTCTCTCTAAAACAGCCGTCAAGATTGTTAAAGTCTCGCAGCGAAATTCGATTGTGTGCCACGGATTCCACAACTACAACGCCGCTCCAGTCGGGATTAAAGCGGTAAATAACGGTGCGGTCTGTTTGCAAAAATTGCCGCACTTGTTCGACAGCAGTGCTGAGGACTTCTTCTAAATTTAGGGAGGAGCGAATGCGATCGAGCATGGCAACTACTAGCCGTTCTCGCCTTAATTGCTGCTGCAGGGCCATCTCCGCTTGTTTGCGTTCGGTGATGTCGGTAATTACTCCCACTAACCCGATTAAATGACCAGTTTCATCTTTAATGCCGTCGGCGCGAAATAAAGTTGTTACCAGTTCGTTGTTTTTAGTGTTGATTTTGAGTTCGCCTTGCCAAGATTTGCCTTTACGGAGCGTTTTAAACATTTCTAGCAGCACTTTAGTTTGGGGGTAAATTGCTGTTAATCCGCCTGCTGTGTTTAGTTCTTCTGCGGTGTAGCCGTACTGTTGAACAAAGGCTTGATTGTGGTAGAGCGAGCGCCCTTTCAAGTCAGCAATGCCGATCGCGTCGCTGGTACTTTCTACGGCTTGAGTAACTCGTAGCAAATCTAATTCTGCTTGTTTGCGATCGCTAATATCAGTAATAGTGCCGATATAACCTTTAATTTCCTGCTTGTCTCCGATTTCTGCAATTGCCTGACCGATCACCCAGATTACACGACCATCTGGACGCTGAAAGCGGTATTCTGATGTAAAAGGAATTTTCTCAAAAATTGCTCGATGCCATTCATTTTTCACCCGCTCCGCATCATCGGGATGTATGGCATTCATCCAGCCAATTTCGGCTGCTATTTCTGCGTTTAATCCCGTGATTTCGCTCCACCGCTGATTCACATAAAGGCAATTTCCCGAGGTGTCGGTGTGGAATATACAAACTGGCGATGCTTCGGCTAAAGTTTGGTAGCGGCGCTGGCTTGATCGGAGTGCTGATTCTACCTGTTTTCTATTAGTGATATCGCGGACTATCGAAATTATCTCGCCGCCTGCAAGCATTGTCAGTGACAATTCTTGAGGGAACTTAGTACCGTCGCGGCGCTGACCGCTCGCTTCTATATTGCAGTACCCTTTTTGCAGGAGCATGGGCATTATTTGTAGTTCCAAAAAAATATTTTCTGCTTTGCTGTAGAGCATATTCCATTTCTTCCCATACAGTTCGCTAGTGCTAGCCAAACCGTACATTTTGAGATAAGCGTCGTTTGAATAAATACATTTTTTATTATCATTAAAAATGGCTATACCGTCATAAGCAGCGGCCATTGCTACTGCTTGTCGCTGGAGTTGGGACTCTGCGTGTTTACGAGAGGTAATGTCGTGACCTACGGAGTAGATTAAACCTTCTTCGCTAAATGGCGATGCCGTCCACAGGAAGTATTTGTAAGAACCGTCTTTGCATATGTAGCGGTTTTCAAAGGAGATACTGGACGTACCCGCGATTAGTTTCGATCCTTCGGTTGCGGTAGCTTTTCGATCGTCTGGATGAACAAACTCGATCATTGGCTTGCCCAACATTTCACTAATACTGTAGCCTAAAGCTGTTGACCAAGCTGGGTTTAAACGTTTAAAATTACCGTCAAAACCTACCATACAAAGCAAGTCTAAGGAGATGGTAAAAAAGCGATCACGCTCTGTTTGTGCCTGCTTTAATTCAGTGATATCCATCACTAAACCATCCCAGAGAATATCGCCTTCGCTGCCAGATTTGCTTTCATTATTGAGCCTTTCTGGTCTCGCAGCTCCTTGCAGCCACTTAACTTTTCCAGATGGTAAAGTCTGTCGCCACTGCTGCTGCCAAGGTTCCAAGGTAGCGGCAGAAATTTCGATCGATGCTTCTAAATTTAAGAGATCGTCTGCGTGGATTCCGCTGAAAATCAGTTCTGCATTTTCCTCTATTGCTTCTGCTTCTAATTCGTACAGTTGGCGGCTGCCTGAAGAGACGTAGGGAAAAGATATTTCTCCAGTTGCGGACATTCGTAATTGATAAATTGCTCCCGGCAGGTTAGCTACGAGTTTTTGAAATCGAGCTTCGCTTTGTTCCAGGGCTCTTTGCTGCCGTCTGTATTCGGTAAAATCTCTAATTGTGCCTACTATTACTTTACTGCCGTCCGCTCTTTTAAATACGCTTTGCTTGGTAGAGATAATGTGTTTTTTCCCTGCCGTGTCTGTGAATTTTTCTTCAGTTTCCAAGCAGATATCGCTTCTCAATACTTCTTCATCTTTTGTCCAAAAAACAGCAGCTTCTGATTTAGGGAAAAAGTCATAATCTGATTTGCCGAGCAGTTCTTGCCGCGATTTGCCGACCAACTGACAAAAAGCATCATTTAATATCATCCAGCGGTGTTGCTCGTCTTTGACAAAAATGGGGTCTGGCGTAGCATTTATGGTGTGGTTTAAAAATTCTTCTGACGCTTTCAGCTTGGCTTCGTAGCGGTAGCGATCGCTCACGTCCAACACTACTTCGATCATCCGGTTGATCGACCCGTCCTGGCGGCGGATGCAGCGCAGAGAAACTCGCGTATGAACTATTTCGCCGTCTTTTTTGAGCCACCTTTTGTCTAAGATGTAACCGTCGATCGTACCTGCTAACATCTGAGACAATTTTTCCAAATTGGCCTCTAAATCCTCTGGATGAGTCAAGTCTAGCCAATTGTTCTGCATGAGTTCGTAGCGCTCGTATCCCAGCAAATTGCACAGGGCATCGTTAACTTCTATCCAATTGCAATTTTGAGGAATTTCGCGGTCAATAATGGGAGCGATGATGGCAATTCCGATCAGGGAATTTTCCACCACCGAGCGATATTTTTCTTCGCTGTTTCGCAAAGCATCTTGATTGTTCTGGCGTTCTATGGCGTAACGGAGCGATCGAATTAACAGTTCGCTGTCGATTTTTCGTTTGACTAAATAATCCTGTACGCCAGCCGAAATTAACCGCAGGGCCAGCTCTTCGTCGTTTTGGGCAGTCAAAACTATGATCGGCACATTTACCCCGTACTCTTGTACCCCAGCCACCGTATCGAGTCCCATGCTATCTGGCAGCGAAAGGTCTAATAAAATTATGTCAAATTTTTCTTGATTCAAGCGCTGCTGGGCTTCGCTGAGGCGCTCTACTTTAGTCAGTAATATACGCTGCAGACCGCTAATTTCGGACAGCAAATCTTCAATAAGCTCCGCTTCTTGAGGGTTATCTTCTACTAACAGAACTTTAAAGCAGATAGGAGGCACAGCTAAGTCAAAAACTGCTTTCATAATAATTCTAAATCAAAAATAAATATAAAACTACCTTGGATTCCACCTCTTATTTTCTAGGCAATTATTGAATAACACCTACACATACATCGGCGGTCAGTTGATTTTAAATTTTAGATTTTAGACTTCGGCGTAAGCGCTAGAAAAGAAAGATTTTAGATTTATTTGACAGATGAGTCTGCCGGCTTAAACATGAGTCTAATTTTTTTTGCTTTCCACGACTGGAGTAGGTGGCACGGTATTCGTTTTTGGGCGGGGTCACATTTCGGCGTGAGCGAGCGCTACAAAACTATTCTTTTCAGACTTATGATTATATCACAAAAAAAGTCCGCTGTCAACGCGAAACATTTTTTATTCTAACTGGCAATTTAGCTTCTACCTTGTAGCTTTTAGCTTCTGCCTTAAGATATAGGATTTAATTCAGCTTCCGCTGGCTTCTAGCTTCTACATTGTGCCGAAAGGATGTCTCGATTAAGCGAGAGTAAAGTGAAAAGTTGAACCTTGCTCCGGTTCCGACTCAACCCAAATACATCCGCCATGACGTTCCACAATCTTTTGACAAATTGCTAAACCAATACCTGTCCCAGAATATTCTCTTTGAGTGTGCAAGCGCTGGAAAATTTGAAAGATACGTTCTCGATGCTGCGTCGCAATCCCAATTCCATTATCCGAGACAGAAAATAACCAGTCTTTCTCATGTTTGCAAGCGGTAATATGAACCACAGGCGGTACATCGTGGCGATATTTAATCGCATTGCTGACTAAATTTTGAAAAAGCTGTACAAGCTGAGAAATATCCCCCATTACCGCTGGTAATTCGCTGTAGGTTACAACTGCTTGAGTCTGGCGGATCACCCCTTGCAGGTTTGCCAGTGCTTGCTCGACTGCGTAATTGCAATCGGTAATTTGAAAAGGTTTCTGACTCCGACCAACTCGCGAATATTCGAGCAAATCGTCAATTAAACTTTGCATTCTCGTGCAGCCCTGAACGATATTGCCGATAAACTTAATAGCTTGGCTATCGAGTTGATCTTTGTAGCGTTTTTCTAAAAGTTGAGCGTAGCTGGCAATGGTTGCTAAAGGCGCTTGCAAGTCGTGAGAAGCCACATAAGCAAATTGTTCTAGTTCCGCATTTGAACGCGCCAATTCTTGGTTAGATTTTAAGAGAGCCGATTCCGCGCGCTGGCGGTTCGATATCTCTTGTTGGAGGAGCAAATTTTGCTCTTGCAGGGTTTGTTCAACGGCGCGACGGGTGCTGATTTCTTGTTGCAGGATTTGGTTTTTTTCGTAAAGAGTTTTTTCAACGGCTAAGCGGCTCATGATTTCTTCTTGAAGCAGCACATTTTGTTCTTTTAGCTGCTTTTGTAAATTCCGCAGGCTGAGGTGACTTTCGATGCGGGCGAGCACTTCTTCAAACTGAAATGGCTTGCTGATATAGTCAACTGCTCCCACAGCAAATGCGTTTACTTTGTCAAATGTTTCATCTTTAGCGCTGATAAAAATTACCGGAATTTCGCGAGTTTTCGGTTGTAATTTCAAGTGCTGGCAGACTTCGTAGCCGTTCATTTCTGGCATCATTATGTCGAGCAAAATCAAATCGGGTGGATTAGAATTGCAGGCTCTCAGAGCCATTTTCCCGTTAATCACGCAGCGGGGGGTGTACCCTCTCTGAGTCAACATCGTAGACAACAGACGCAGGTTTTCTGCTGTATCGTCTACTACTAAAATGTTTCCTAACGGCGTCCCTGGTTGCTGATTGTTCATTGATTATTTCTCTGTTCTGTTTTCTTCACACAATATGTTTGCAGCTATTTTATTTAGGACTTACGGAAAACACCCGGTTGATAGTAGGAATATTGGGAAAAAAACGAGTAATCGGCTCATAAATCTGGTGTTGAGCCGTTTGTATACAAGAAAGTCTTGTTATTGTTAGTTTACCAATCCTCAAATCCCCAGCAGCAGAGTCAGAGCATTATTGTTCCAAGTCCATCCTTTATCTAAAACCTTAAATCCCGCGACTTTGCACATAGATTCTAAAGCAGAAGCTGTAGGCAGCCACCACCACGGGTCAAAGTCGTTGATGTCAAAAACTGCTTTCTGAATTAATCCTAAAATGGGTGCACCGTCGGTGTGTTCCTGCCAGTAAGCTGTTAAGATAGCTCGTTCTGCTTCGCCTAAAGCGGGAATGAAGATTACCCCAGAAGCTGGAATTTCGTAGCGTCCCCGCTCGTTTTCTATCACTTCTTGAGTAATAGCTGAAGTTAAGATTAAATACTCCCCAGTTATTTGACGCAAGCTCGTTAAAATTTGTAAAGGGTGGGGGTGATGGTATAAAACTCCTGCACAGTGAACTACATCGTAAGGCTCGCCAATTTCTGCAAGCTGAATCTGAGTTAGATCTCGATTGATACAATTATAATTAGCAATATTTAAACTTGTCATCCGATCGTAAAAATCTTGCCACCAGTGGATGGATGCCGGCATGGCATCAATCATTGTCAGAGAAACTGCACCGTATTTGCTAGCTACAGATACTTTTTCGCTGACAGTTCCCCACAATCCGCCTACTTCGGCAAAAGTCTTGCCTTTGACTACTCTGGCAATGTAGCGATCGCGAATATCGTTAGCCTCTAACTCTAATAATAGACTGCGATCGCCACTTTGATGCTTTATATCTAAAACTTCCACTAATTTACCAGATATTGCGGGATCTTCAGGTCGAATTTCTAAGGCCATCAAGTACAAAACTGTCGCTGCATCAAGCCGATCGCTCTCGGCCAACTTTTGGGCTATTTCGCAGTAAAATTCAGGAGGGTGCAGCGGCTGCAATTCGTGGTGATAGTAGCTGCTTGCTGCGTCTAAATCTGCCGGAGTTCTTTTGATGAGAGCATCGCCTAACTTGGTGTAAATTTTTGGTAACTCAGGCTCGATTTGTAGCGCACAAAGGTAAGCGGAGACAGCCTCGTTCCACTCGTGCAGCTCAGTCAAAGCCTCGCCTAAATTGTAATAAGACCAAGAAAGAGTGGGGTTTAGTTCAATAGCGCCCTTGTAGGCGACCGAAGCTGCTTTCCACTGCTGGGTTTTCAACAGCGCTTCTCCTAAATTGTGGTAAGTCCAAGAAAAGTTTGGATTGAGTTCGATCGCCCGCTGGTAGGCGCTGATTGCTGGCAACCAATCCTGGAGTTTAACTAAAGTTAAAGCTAAATTATAATGAGACCAAAAGAAATCTGAATCGAGGGCGATCGCCTTTTGGTATGCAGTCTCAGCTTCCGACCAATTTTGTAGTTGAAAAAAAGCATTTCCCAAGTTATAAAAAGCTCCGGAACAAGTCGGGTCTAAGTCAATAGCTTGCTGGTAAGCAGCGGCGGATTCCGACCAGTTTTCTAATTGACCACAAGCTTCCCCGATGCTGTAGTAAGACCAAGAAAAATCTGGGTTGATTTCAACAGCCGTGCGGTAGGCAACGATGGCTTCTTGCCATTTAGTTAACTTGAGCAGCACACTACCTAAATTGTAGTAAGACCAATAAGAATTGGGATTTAACTCAAGACTTTCCCGGTAGGCAGCCTCTGCTTCGTGCCAGAGTTCTTTGGCTTGCAAAACATTGCCTAATTTGTAATGAAACTCCGAAATATCCGGCTGGAGTTGAATAGCTTTGCGGTAGTGAACAATAGCTTCGTCCCACTGTTTTAGCTCGCTAGCTACTTCGGCTAATTGGCAGTAAGCTTCGCAAAAACTAGGGTTTAAATAAATCGTCCTGTGGTAACACACAAGCGCTTTTTCTGGCTTGTTTTGCGCCAATAAAGTATTGCCTAAATCGAGGTATTCTTCGGCTATTTCTATCGGTTCGACTATAAGTGCTTGATACCAACAGTCGGCTGCTTCCTCAGCTTGACCGACTTTGGTAAATATCCGGCTCAAATTTCGGTAAAATCCTGCAAAGTTTGGTTGGAGGGAGATGGCTTTTTGGTAACAGCCGATCGCCTCTTGCCACTGTTGCAAAGTAGCGCAGAGAGTGCCGAGGTTAGCAAAAGCTTCGGCAAAATCTGGTTGCAGCGTGATCGCAACTTTATACCAATACCTTGCGTCTTCTAGTTTACCCTGAGCTTGCAGCGCCTTCCCCAAGGTCTTGCAAGTGTCGGCGGAGTTGGGGTGCGATGCCAAAACTTGCTGGCAAAGTGCGATCGCCTCATCCAACTTCCCTAAAGCTAAATATATTTCTGCCTGTTGTTGTAAATCAACCGCTGCTGTTTCTGAATTCACTTTTGGCGTTCCTGTGTAGTAATTATTGCCTGTATAATTGTAGGGTAAAAATTGTCTAGTTTTTCTCTCAGGCACAGACATCTCCCTACCTGTAAATACCGGATCGCCTGCATAGCATTTGTGCTATCGAACTTTAAGTTAATTTGCACAACAATAGTTGAAGAAAAACTAATTTGGATTAAACTAAGATAGCAACAGGTTAACAGCGAGGTAAATAATGTCAGCAGCCACTCAGACACCGCAAGTCAGCGTAATTATACCAGCATACAACGGCTCTGGCTACATCGCGCAAGCAGTAGAAAGCGCCCTGTGCCAAACTTTTAGAGATTTGGAGATTATCGTTGTAGACGACGGTTCGACGGATGAGACACATCACGTATTGCAGCCTTATTTTGACAGAATTCGCTACGTATATCAAGAAAATCGAGGAGTAGCAGCCGCCCGCAACCGAGGAATTCAGGAAGCAAAAGGCGAATTCATAGCTTTTTTAGATCAAGATGACTTCTTTTTGTCAGATAAATTAGCAGCACAAATAGCCCTGTTTCGCCAGCAACCCTCATTAGGAATTGTTAACAGTGGCTGGCGTTTAGTTAACGAGCAAGGCGACGCTATTTCTGACATCAAACCTTGGGAGTATTTCCCCAAATTAGACTTAGAAACTTGGATAGTACAAATGCCCGTACTTCCCAGCGCCATGATGTTTTCGCGCCAGTGGCTGGAAATTGCAGGCGGGTTTAATTCTGAGTTTGATTCAGTAGACGATTCAGATTTAGTTTTACGTTTAGCAGTGTTGGGTTGCGAAGCAGCTTGGCTGCCTCAAGTCACAGTATCCTACCGGCAGCACGACCAAAACGTATCAATAAAAAAAGCCCTGAAACAAGCAAATCTTTTTATAACCTTAAAACAGCAATTTTTCGCTAAACCCGATTTGCCTCAGCACATCCGCGAGTTAGAAAATCCTGCTTTTTACGAAGCATTGACGTGGATGGCGTGGCAATTGTATTATAGTAGCTATCCAGTAGAGGCAGTTGAATTTTTCCAAAAATCTCTCTCCTACAGTCCTTATTCTCCCGCAATAACTGTAATAGATTGGGTCAAACGTCTAGCTAATATTTCTCAAGCTTACGGACTTACAATCAATTTTCAATCAATAAGAAACTTATCAGAATGGAAAAAGTTAATGGCTAGCATATTTTCGGCAAAAACACCGCGAGTCAGCGTAATTATCCCAGTATACAACTGCGAACGCTACATTACTATAGCGGTAGAAAGCGTTATCGCTCAAACTTACCAAGACTGGGAAATTATTGTCATAGATGACGGTTCTACAGACAGCACAAGCCTAGTCTTAAATGCTTACCGCGATATAATTCAGTACGTTTATCAAGAAAATCAAGGAGCAGCAGTGGCTCGGAATCGCGCTTGCGAACTGGCTAAAGGCGAATTTTTAGCTTTTCTGGATGCCGACGACTTCTTCCTGCCAGAAAAACTTGCAAAACAAATTGCTTGTTTTGACGCAGACGCTTCTTTAGATATGGTTCAAACCGGCTGGTTGATCGTCGATGAAAAAGGCAAAGATATTTCCCCAGCCCTGCCTTGGGAATACGCACCACAATTAAATTTAGAAGCATTTGTTATGTACAAATACGTGCGCCCCAGCGCGATGATGTTGCGGCGCGAGTGGTGGGAACGATTGGGGGGATTTGACCCTCGCTTTCCGCCAACTGAAGATTTAGATTTTGTCTTGCGTTTAGCTTTAAAAGGCTGCAAATGTGTTTGGTTAAAAGAAATACTAACCTGCTACCGCCAGCACGATAGCAATCTCATGTCCGGCGGCTCCAAAGTAATGAAAAATATGGAAGTTGTGATGGAGCAATTCTTTGCGCGATCGGACTTGCCCAAGTACATCCGCGACTTGAGACCCCAAGAACGTTACAGGTCTTTAGTGTGGACGGGATGGCGAATGTATCGTGACGGCCATTTTGCCGAGATGGCTGAGTGTCTCGAAAAATCTCTCTACTACACTCCTTTTTCTGGGACGGAAACTATTTTTAAGTGGGTGGAAGATTTTAAGGCATATTCGGCATCATACGGCGACAAATTTGATATTTGTGACTTGACTAATTTAAAGGAATGGCAAAGTATAGCATTCACGGCTGTCAACAATATTTCTCAATTTCAATCCGTCGCACCGAGTTTGATTGCTTCCCAGAAAGCAACGCACGTACTCATGTACACAGAAGACCACGGAGTAGGAGGTTTAGCTCAATTCAACCATTCACTTTTATGCAAATTAGTAGCCGACGGCTACCGAGTTAGTAGTGTTCAAACTCAAGCTTCTAACCCTTTAATTGCCGAACAACAGCAGCTAGGTATAGAGCATATTTGGCTGGAGTTCGATACGATGAAAGAGTTTGCGCGAATTGCTTATAATTTAGGCGATGCTGAAAAAATTTACGCGCAAGCTCAACCCGATTTAATTATATTTAGCGACGGCTGGGCAATGGCAAACTTTGCCGCCAAACAAGTTGCTATTAAGCAGAATATACCGTACATAATTGCTCTTGGTTATGTCGATAGTTATTCCAAAACATTCGATAGGGGCGATGGAATTTCTTATTTGGATGCAGTGTCGTACCAGTACAGTTTATCTCGCTCGGTAATAGCAGTTTCTCACAATAATTTAAACTTATTTAAGAGGATATTCCAAAATCCTTTGGAACAGGGAAAAGTTATTTATTACGGCAGGCCGAACAGTTATTTTGAACCGCCAAATCTTTCAAACCGCCAACGCCTGCGCCAAGAACAAGGAATCCCCGAAGAAGCTGTTGTTTGTTTCACGGCGGCAAGACTGACTCCCATTAAAGGATATCAGTATCAATTGCAGGCGATCGACCAACTGAAAAATCGTCCGATTTGGTCGCAGCTATACTTTGTTTGGGCTGGGCCCGGTTCTACCACTCACGACAATATGGAGCCTGAATTGAGAGCAAGTGTCAGCCAATTAGGAGTCACCGAACAGGTTAAATTCATAGGTCAGCGATGGGATATTGCCGATTGGTTAGACGCCAGCGACATCTTTATTTTATCTTCCGAAGCTGAGGGAATGCCGCTAGCAGTCATGGAAGCAATGGCGAAAGGATTGCCCGTAATTGCTACAGCAGTTAGCGGTATTCCTGAAGAGTTGGGAGATACGGGAAAGTTAATCGCCGATCCGACAATTGACCCGAAACAGACAGCACAAGAGTTAGCTGAAACGGTAGAACTATGGGCGCAAAATCCAGAATTGCGGAGGCTTGCAGGACAAGCTTGCAAACTGCGGGCTGAAGAATTATTCAAAGAAGAACGGATGCTTTTGGAATACGCAGAGGTCATCGAACAAGCCTTATCAGCTAGCAGCAATCAAGAACAATCATCGATCGCCCCCAAAGTCCAAAAGCAGATTCAGCAAGTTGACAGTATGCTCAATTACTACTATCTAGTATGGAAAGCATGGGAAGCTTGCGAGCGCGGGGATGTGTCGGGGATGGTTGAGAATTTGCAGTCATCTTGGAAATGCACGCCACTGTTGACAACAGAAACTATCTTGAGCTGGATCGCAAATTTTGTGGTGTTCTCTTCAGAAAAGGGCGTTAAACTCGATACTTACTCGCTAATTAATTCCGAAGCTTGGCAACAATTGATAGAATCAATACTGGGTTTTGAAGTTGCCTTGTCTGTTCGTTAGGACTTTGGATAGCACAATGTCATTTCGCCTCGTAATGGCAATCTTAAAATCAAAAGCCTAACACCGATAGATCCGATTTATGTAGGGCGGTGCCGTTCGCAGAAGTCTCACCTCGAAGCCCCCGTGGCGGCGCTTCTGGGTTTCTGAAAACCCTAACACTTTTAGTTAAAAACTCACCCCATAGAATATGCAATTCTCCTTCAAGTTCAAACCTATTAATAAGCTGCTGCTAATTTGCTTAGCTGCGCTAACTGTCCTGTTAATAACATATTTGGGGCAGCAACCAACTGTTGCCCAACTTCGATCGAACGTTACAGTAGATTTTGGAAAGCCAGCCACCGGTACAATTTCCATGAGCGGTATGCTGCACGGAATAGACCCCAGCCAGCCGCCGGATAACTCAATCAAACCCTTGCAGCTCAAACTTTGGCGCGTTGGGAGACTCGATATTTACGATCGAGTAATCGCCAGCGGAGCGGAATTTCAACTATTAGTTAGCGACATCTGGGGCTACGGCACCAACCCCAAAGGCTGGCCCTATCAAAATTACCCCGCGTGGGAAGCATTCATCCGACAGTTAGCCCAGCAAAATAAAGGCAAGAAAATTATTTGGGATATCTGGAACGAACCCGATTTAAAAAATCCGTTTTGGAAGGGAAGTAGAGAACAATTCTTTGAAACTTACAAAAGGGCTTACAAAATTTTGCGGGAAGAATTGGGGCCGTCAGCCATGATTGGCGGGCCGAGTATCAGCACTTACAACAAAGAATATCTCGCTGATTTTTTGGAGTACTGCAAAGCGAACAAACTGGAAGTAAATTTCCTAGCTTGGCACGAACTCAACGATAACATAATTTTATTTGTAGACGATCATGTCATCGATGCTAAACGCAATTTTCAGCAAAGTCCCTCTTACAAGGAACTGAAAATGCAAAAAATTTACGTCAACGAAATTGTCGGGGAATTAGCGCAGTACCAGCCGGGGGAAATTTTAGGTTATTTGTATAATTTGGAGTATGCAAAAGCCGACGGTGCTTGTAGAGCTTGTTGGGATACTAAAGGGCCAAAGAAAGTTAGCAATTGCTTCAACAATACGCTGACTGGGATGGTGA
This sequence comes from Microcoleus sp. Pol11C3, assembly GCF_036701485.1. Taxonomy (NCBI): domain Bacteria; kingdom Bacillati; phylum Cyanobacteriota; class Cyanophyceae; order Oscillatoriales; family Microcoleaceae; genus Microcoleus; species Microcoleus sp. Pol11C3. The sequence continues at coordinate 28,200 of NZ_JAUBQW010000004.1, forward strand.
CGCCTAATACTTTTGAGCCGAGAGCCGCTTGGTGGACTTACAAAGCTTATGCTGACGGAGTTAATTCGCGGGTGCGGAGTTGGTCAAATAACAATCGCCTTGTCGCTTTAGCCAGCAAGTCAAATCCTGAAGGTAAAGCACAGATACTTTTAGGTTATTTCGACCCCAATTCTTCCTCAGCAACAACGGTAACATTAAGCCTCGGAAATTTGGAGCAGCTAGGTATTCAAAAAGGTCAGAAAATCACTGTAAAATTAGAAAAAATTCCCAACAATCAAGAAGGAGCCGTGCCACAGCTTGTCACGGTTAAAGAAGAAAGTTTGTCGGTAAGTAGTGGCAGCTTGCCGTATGTTATCCCTAATTTCAACGTCCACGAAGGCTACTTATTGACGATTAGCAAGTGATATCGTTTTCGGTTGCATCGGAATTGTATAGAGGACACGGCAGTGCCGTGTCCCTACAAATATATAGATTTTAGCTGGGATTATTCAAAGATTTTTGCACCGATTCCAACCATTCTCTGACTGTTTGATTTTCGGATTGTGGGTCGTAGTAACACCCTAATTCATCGAGGATAAATGTTTCTAAATCCGCTGGGGCGATCGGCATTTCTAGCAGTTTGCTGAGTTCTTGCGATGCAGATTCAACACTTGCGGGCGGTTCGCTGCTGCGGTAGTTGTTCACTACATCGCTGGGAGTGTCAGCTTCTAATGGCCAGTCTTGGTGAAAGTAGGAACTGAAAAATTGGGTTAAATAAGGAAATTGATTTATCATTCGGGATAGGCTGTGAGAATAAAGTATCCGGGAGGTAATTGGGCGCTGCGCTGGAGGACGATTCTCAGGCGAGATGCTGAAGTTATTTTGGATGCGCGGCGGCGCAGAGTAATGCCAATGATTCTGTTGGCATTGTAGTCGATCGTATAACGATTGCCTCGACTTTTCACCCAAGAGTCGATCGCACTTTGATTTCTGTTCATTGCTTCTGCAATAGCCGCTTCGGCGACGGAACGGTCAGTAAAAGAAGATGCGGTAGAAATTCTCGTTTCGCTTGCGAGTCGCTGTGCTAGTTCTGCTTCTGTTTTACCAACGTGTCTCTCTAAAGTGTGTCCTCCTGCTGATTCGTGAAAGTCTAATCCGCCACCCGGTATGTTGGGTACAAAAGCTACGGTGGTTTGTGGTATGGTTGAGCCTTCCGGTGCAACAACCGTGGCGTAAACACCAGGTATTGCGGATTGGAATAATATAATTATTGAGGCGATCGCGCATAGGATACCTAAAAACTTTTTTAGGCGATCGAGTTTATTTTTCATTGCTGTTAAATCTCTTTCTTAGATTTAGTATAAATGTTTGCTGTTTTTTTGTCTATTTGCTAATCTACCATTCGTAAGTTATAAATTACGCGCAGCATTCAAATATACAGTGTGCAGTCCGCACCCTACTGTTAGTTAGAAATTGCGCGCATTATTTGAATACATGGTTGTCCGCGCGCACCCTACGATTATTCATAAAGAGACGTAAATATAGGGTGTTCCGCGCGCACCCTACGATTATTGAGAATAGTTCGTGATTTCTGTGGTTTACAAAGCTTCACTCAGTATGAGAAAAAGTTAATAATTCTTTGACTAAATCACTGATAATTGATGATAAATTAATTTATCATCTTTAAAAAATTGAAAAAATGCAAGTAGTTATCCTAGCAGGTGGTCTCGGTACTCGTCTCAGAGAAGAAACAGAATTTCGTCCCAAACCCTTAGTTGAGGTTGGAGGCCATCCAATTATTTGGCATATCATGAAGATATATGCACACTACGGTTTCCAAAACTTTATTGTGTGCTTGGGCTATCGCGGCAACATGATTAAAGAATATTTCCTCAATTATGAAGCCATGAACAATGACTTTACTATCTGTCTGGGACGCCAAAATATCATCACTTATCACGAGGAACATCTCGAACAAGATTTTAAGGTGACACTAGCTGAAACTGGCGCGGAAAGTATGACGGGAGGCCGGGTAAAACGGATCGAAAAATATATTGATAGCGAGAATTTCATGGTGACATACGGCGATGGAGTAGCTGATGTCAATATTGACGCCTTGCTCGAATTTCACAAGTCTCATGGTAAGCTGGCAACTGTCACTACATTTCGTCCGATTTCTCGGTTTGGAATTTTGGATGTAGACAGCGATAGCCGCGTAGTTCAATTTTCGGAAAAGCCTCAAATCGACGGCTGGATAAGTGTTGGATATATCATATTTAACCGCCGGGTATTTGAGTATTTGGGGGGAGATGATTGTATTTTAGAACAGGAGCCGATGCAGCGTTTGGCGGCAGAGGGACAGTTGATGGCTTACCGTCATGAGGGCTTCTTCTTTGCGATGGATACTTTTCGAGAATACAAGTATTTAAACGAGCTTTGGGATGAAGGGAAGGCTCCTTGGAAAGTGTGGAAATAAATTAGTTGGGGCATTCTCAGTAAGCCTTTTATGAACTGGCTCTCCGGCCCGTTCCACAAGAAATTTACTTTTTGTGGAACAGGCATCTTGCCTGTTCTTGAGAAGGGTGCAGAATGTGAGGAAATAAGTTTGTTTTGGGCTCTATTTTTAGGCTGGCTCACAATAATTTAGAGAAAAATAACTATAAAATAATTATAAAAAATGGATGCCCAATATATTCTTAACAGCACAGAAACTTACCTACAAAAGTGCGTTGCACCCCGCGCGGAAATTATCGACAGCGACTCGGAAGCGCTGAAAACAGCAGTTTCTGGATTGGAAGATCGATCGCTCTTAGCGTTGCGAGTTCCCCAAAAATGGGGCGGTGCCGAAATTGCACTGGAGATTTTTTACCAATATCAGGAATTGACGGCTCGATATTCCGGCGCTTTGTGTTTTCTGCAAACTCAGCACCACAGCGCAACTTTTATGCTTGCCAACAGCGACAATGAAATGCTAAAAAGCACATACTTACCCCCGATCGCCCAAAAAGAGTTACTCTTGGGTATTGGGTTTTCGCATTTAAGGCGATCGGGCAATCCGGCCGTCACGGCAACTCCCATAAAAGATGGCTATTTACTGTCAGGAAAAGTTCCTTGGGTAACAGGTTTTGGCTTGTTTCAAAAGTTTATTGTAGCGGCGGTACTTCCTGACGAACGCGCTGTTTTCGGTTTAGTGCCTTTTGCCAATGTTGAACGCGAATATGGTAAAATAGTTTGTAGCGAAATCATGCAGTTAATCGCCATGAACTCGACTAATACTGTGACAGCAACTCTGGATAATTGGTTGCTGCATGAATCGGAAATAATTTCAGTTAAACCTGTCGGCTGGATTTCGGAAAACGACACCAAAAATATACTGAATTTTGTGCCGGGTACTTTTGGCTGTAGTCGAGCGGGATTGGATGTAATTGCAGCAGCGGCTGCTGCTAAGAATTCACCTTTTATAACGGCGGCTTGCCAAAAACTAGAGCAAAAGCTCGATCGGCTAAAACAGAATTTCCAACAATCTCAACATAGCTCGAAAGCAGAACAATTAGCGCTGCGAGCTCAAGCCATTGATTTAGCGGTGCGTTGCGGGCACGCTGCGGTTGCAGTTTCTAGCGGTGCTGCTAACGGTGTGCTACACCCAGCCGGTAGAGTTTATCGAGAAGCTTTGGTGTATACTGTTTCCGGGCAAACAAAGGATGTGATGGAAGCAACGCTTGCTCGACTAATCGAATTTTAGATTTTAGATTTTATATTTATCTCGCCGAAGGTCAAAAACTCAACTTTGTTTAATAAATAATAGATCTATTTAACCCGATGACAAACAACTTTAAGTCAAATAACTTAAAAACGATCGCCTATAGCCAAATTATAGACTTAACCCATGGAATTCATCCCAACATTCCCCTTTGGCAAGGAGATCCAGCGACAGAAATTGCCACAGTAGCTCAAATAGAAACAGACGGGTATTTCCTGCGAAAATTCTCAATGGGAGAACACAGCGCCACTCACATCAATGCACCCAACAGCTTTTATGCAGGAGGCGCCAGCATTGATAGTTATTCCCCGCAGTCGCTCGTTGTGCCGGCAATTGCTATCGATCTCCGAGAGCAAAGTCTTCCCAATCCCGACTACACTTTAACAATTGATGATATATTGACTTGGGAACGGCAGCACAAACTTATAGAACCGGGAAATCTAGTTTTATTGTATACTGGCTGGCAAGAAAAATGGGATGACGAGCGAGCATTTTTTAACCTAGACGATCGCGGAATTTGCCACTTTCCCGGATTTGGCAAAGCAGCCACTCAATTTTTGCTAGAAGAACGCTCTATCGCGGGAATTGGAACGGACACCCACGGAGTCGATACCGGGCGAGATGAAAGTTTTGCCGTTAATAAATTGGTATTGAAAAAGCAGCGAATAGTGCTGGAAAATTTGGCAAATCTCGACTTGTTACCTGCTGCGGGTGAAATCACTTTAGTTATCGGAATCTTGCGTCTTTTGGGAGGTTCCGGGTCGCCTGTGTCAGTGTTAGCTTTTGTTGCTTAATGCGGCAAAACTTACATCTTGCACTATTCTCAAGCACAGGCAAGATGCCTGTTACACAAGAAAATTCCCTCTTTGTGGAACAGGCATCTTGCCTATTCCTAAACCGGTAATTGAGAATGGTGCAATATCTCAGGTAAAATTAGATTGAGAGAAGTCGAGTAAAAACAATAAGATTAATGACAGAACTGCCCAAGGATCTCAACGAGGCGATCGCCCAATCCCGCATTGCCACCGCCGCTGCCCTCTCGGACGGTCAAACTCTACTGCAAGTCGAATTAGTATTTCCAGAAATCGCACTGCAAGCACAGTCTATCACCGAACAATTCCTCCCAGAATTTGAGGAAATCTACCCCGGAGTAAAAGTCTTTTTTCCCGACACGGGTGCGGCCGCCCTCGCGCGCCGCGACTGGGGAGAAACACCGTTTAAAGTCACTGATTTGGGCAGCAGTCGCAGCCCTGTTGAAGATAAAATAGCACCGGAAGATCAACTTTTCATTTTGATTAATCCAGCCGCCGTAGAAGTTGCCCAAGTCGAAAAAATTTACATAGCTGCGGCCGGTCGCCCAGTAATTCTACTCAACCCGCGCCTGGAAGATGTTGCCACTATAGGTATAGGCTATGCGGGCCGGCAATTGCGCGATCGATTCCTCAGCAAAATTGAATCCTGCTACTATATCAGACCCCTAGACACTGCTGCTTTATTCCGCTGCTACCCCCAATCGTGGCAAGTGTGGCTGGAAAGAAACGACGAATACGAACTAATTTCTGAAACCGCCCAAAAACCAGTCGGAGACGATTTAGAGCGGATTTTAGCCGCTTCTCTCCCAAGCGCCGATCCTGACTCCACCACACCTGCAAAACCTCTAAAAAAGAAAGGTTTTTTGGCCGAACTCCAGACATTCCTCAAAGCTTTGACTCAGTGACAATCGTTAAGGCTCGATCGTATTTTAGGGTGTGTCAGCTAGGATTATTTTCGACTTAATCCCTCGGCTAATTGTTGACGCATCCTACAGGGTGAAATAACTCAAAGCTTTGGCTCAGTAACAGCAGTTGCAGAAGCACAATTAACACCTTGCCTCTGTTTCTATCAGTAGCTACGCAAATAGGTACTGGTGAGCTTTACAGAATCTTTATACAAAGCAGTATAATGGGTGACACCCCTCCACCGTAAAAGAGGGGAGGTAAATACCAGCAAAATCAGATGCTATAAGGTAGAGATGGGGCTTTTGAGTCAGGGAAGCGGATAAACACAATGGACCACCGGCGCATTGTTATCGGGGACGTACATGGGCATTACGACGGGTTAATGACCCTGCTAGAGGCACTTGCCCCCAGCTCGAACGATCGCGTCTATTTTTTGGGAGACTTAATCGATCGTGGCCCCAAAAGCGCTCAGGTATTAGATTTTGTGCAGCAAAGCCCCTACCAAACTCTGTTGGGCAACCACGAACAACTGATGCTGGAGGCTTTGTCGGGGACGCCGATGGATATGCGAGCGTGGCAATCTTGGCTCTACAGTGGCGGCGATGCGACAGTAGCGAGCTACAGAGATACAGGGATGATGCCGTACAAACACTTAGAGTGGCTGCGATCGCTCCCCACGTACCGGGACTTAGGGGACATCTGGCTGGTTCACGCCGGCGTTGACCCCCATCTGTCGCTCAATGAACAGTCGATCGAACAACTGTGTTGGATTCGCAGGGAATTTCACACCATGTCGAAACCCTATTTTCCCAATAAATTAATTATCACCGGTCACACGATCACCTTTACCTTTCATGGGGTCAGACCGGGCGAATTAGTCAGGGGCGAAGGGTGGTTGGATATTGACACGGGTGCTTATCATCCCAAAAGCGGCTGGCTGACAGGATTTGACCTAAGCTACCGCAGAGTTTATCAAGTAAATGTATTTAACAATCAAGTCCGAATTTTGCCGTTTGACGAAGTTGTCAGGCAATTGAAGCTGCAGCCGATTGCACCCCCGGAACCTGCGATCGATTCGGTTGTTCAACAGCAGTGTTAAATCACGTTTTCGTTGTAGGGTATTTCAGATTAAGTCCGCTCTCTTAAATCGAAATTAACTTGCTGCTGACTTACCCTAATAACTGGATTTGTTTTTTAACGAACCGCGAAGACGCGAAGATCGCGAAGTAAGAAAAGAGACGATAAGATAAGATAAGATAAGACAACAAAGTGCCTGACTGATTTACGTTTGCTACGAACCTAAAAGTCTGCGGATTTCTAGCCTGTAATCCTCATTATTCAAACCTTCACCGCTAGCAAGATCCGGATCTATAGCCTGCGAAATAGCAGCAATACGATCGCCAGTTGCCGGGTGAGTGCTCAAAATGCTAGGAGGAGAAGGCTTGTTGAGCAGCTTTTTCATAAAATCAACCATCCCAGATTGAGCGTAGCCAGCTCGCCCAATAGTTTGCAATCCCAACTGATCGGCTTCATACTCAGCTTGGCGACTGTGGGGGCGCCGCAAAGCCAATTCCACCCCAATCTGAACCGCCTGAGATTGATCGAGCCCAGTTGCCGAAGCTACACCTGAAGCTATGGCCATTTGACGCATTTGTTTAATCGCGTGGCGAGCACTAATGTGACCGATTTCGTGGGCGATCACACTTGCCAATTCTGCCTCATTGTCCGCCGCTGCCATCAAGCCTTTATTCACATAAACAAAACCGCCCATAGTTGCAAAAGCATTAATATTGTCGTCGTCAATCACTTGAAAAGTATAAGGAATATCGGGGCGAGTGCTTTCTTGAGCGAGTCGTTGACCGATGCGGTTGATATATTCTGTAGTGTCGCGATCGGGGTCAATCTTAAACTCGCTGTTGGTTAACTGCTGATTAATTTGTTTGCCAATAGTCACCTCTTGGCGATCGGACATATTCGACAATTGAATAACTTGAATGCCCCGAAAAATCAGTTCAGGCAAAGAAAATGCTTGAGTCGGTTCGGGGGAAACCACCCAGATACCCGCAGCCACAATCAGGGACAGAAACAAATAAATCCCCCGGCCGCAAGTATGCCGGCAAGTCAACCAAAAACTTTTTAACATGAGTGATAGGTGCCAGAAGTTAGATAAAATTGTAGGAAAAACTCGAAAAGTCACTAAATAGGCAGACGCAATTTGAGGCTGCTTAGTTGCTATTCTAGCTTTTTGTCAATTTTTAACGGCGCCACAAGCTTCTGGGCGATCGAACCCAGGCAAACCAACCGCCGTCAACTGCCTTCTGGGTTAAGTGTCCCAGTCATGCGGATTTTGGGCGATCGTTGTGGTAATATCTTTTAGCTTCAGGACTTACACATCAATAAAGTATGTCATTGCCAGCGGTAGCTCAGCAATTGCAGCATCTGTTTTTCATCCATGTCTGCGTAAGTCCTGAGCTTGTAAACATACTCCTGTCGCTATCAGTATAATAGGCGATTTATGAAAATTTTGGATTCTCAAGGCCGGCTGTTCGGCAAACTCAGCATTCTAGACGTAGCTGCCGCTCTGATCGTACTGCTAGTTGCAGTCGGAATCTTCTTCTTTCCCGGCACTTCTGGCGGTTCCGTCGCCCAAGTCGGCACCAGTGTCAAACCTGTAGAAATTGATGCAATTGCGATCGGTCTCAAAGGAACAAATGTTCAAGATTTGTTCAAAGCAGGCGATAAAATCAATGTGGTGATCCGCAATCAACCGTCCGGTCAGATTACCATCAAATCTGTCAAAACTCTCACCAGAACCCTAGCAGTTCCTCAGCCCAACGGCACTCTGAAAGCTCTCCCCGATCCCAGAGAAGAAGAAGCCTTCAGCAAAAATATGATGTTTACCTTAGAGGGAAAAGGTCAACTTACTGAAAATGGCCCGGTTTTAGGGAATACGAAAGTCAAAGTTGGCACTACGCTAGAGCTTGAAGGCAAAAAGTACATTTTCAACGCCAGCGTCATTGATGTGCGAGTCAAAGAATAGTCATTAGTCATTTGTCAGTTGATAGTTGATAGTTGTCATTGGTGTCAAATTCCGACTAAAATTCATGATAAATCTCGCTTCTAGCAGAGTCTAGATCCCCCCTAGCCCCCCTTAAGAAAGGGGGGACAAGAGTATTGTCAAAGTCCCCCTTATTAAGGGGGATTTAGGGGGATCTAGACTTGGATATAAACGAGAGATACAGAGGTCTTTAGGATTAAGGAAGGAGAATTAAATAACCTGCAATGCGTGATTATTCTTGTGGGATGGGCGTCTCGCCCGTCCCTTATAGACGCGCGAGACGCCCATCCCACAGGCTTATGCAAATTATTTAATTCACGATCCTAAGTTGACATCTATGGGTAGTGGGGAATTAATCTTCCTTCTTCCCTCGAACCTGGAACCTCTATCCGTGACATCCGTTTGCATCCGTTAAAAAATCCGTTTCCGAACTTGTTCACCCTTCCGAAAGCAACTTTAAATATTGCCGAATTAAGCCAATCGTAACAGCGGGAATTTCTAACTGCGGAGTCAAACCTACGTTTTCCAGAGGTTGAAAAACTTTGATTGCTTCGGGGTTGAGGTTTGCCAACCGCTGGCCGATATCGGGCCCGGTAAACTGCGATTTTTCTCCCCAAATAATCGCTGTAGGCGTTGTTAGCTGAGTGATGTACAGTGACAAATCAAAGCACAAATCTCCCCGCACAAAAGACAGGGCGGCATATTCTGCATTTGGTTCCAAAGCAGATTGGAGGTAAGCATCTACAATTTCTTGGTAAACGCGACGGGACTCGGCAAATTGGCGTTGTTCTAGGAAGCTACGGATGCCACCGTCTGTGGCGATTCCGGTACTGTAGAGCAAGCGATCTAAAATCGGCGTGTTGACTAGCTTAGCGAAGAAACTGGTGCCGTAATCTTGTCCGAAATCCGACAAACCGCTGGGTATGGTCAAAATCAGGGATTTGAAAAGATCCGGCCGTGCGATCGCAGCTCGAATCGCGATCGCCCCTGTTAGCGAAGAAGCAATCACATCTGTCGCACTGCCGCAAGTTTTTTCTAGAAATTCAATCAAAGTTGTGATATAATCTTCAACTTGATAATTTCTCTGCGGATGTTCCGATCGCCCCCAACCGATTAAATCAGGTGCTAAAATTCGATATTCTGCCGCAAAAGCCGGATAAACTTTCGACCATTCGTAGGCACTCGACCCGCCACCAAAACCGTGAAAAAATACTAAGTTTGGTTGATTTTCCGAAGTTGAGGTCGGCAACCCCATCCAAGGCATTTTTTCAGCAGTGTAGTAAACCATTCTGCCGAGAGAAGTAACTATTGATCGCTGACCGAAGCCGAGGGGTACAAGCATAAACTAACCTCAATCGCTGTTATATTTTAGATTCTTTTGAGCCGCCCCGTCTTTGTTTAAAAAACTTGCAAAGCTGGTGGCGTTTTTGTAAAGATTGAGTAATGATTTAAATCTATTTTAGTACAGGTGAAGCGTGAAACTACAGACAGCAAGTAAGTTTTGCGATTTGGGCAATTCGGCTGTGTAGTTATCCTTACCCTTGCAAACTACCGCCGATCGGAGATAATAGCAAAATGATGGGTAAGACCCCTCAACCAAATAGAGTCTGTTCGCCAACCCCGAAAGCAGGCGCTCGGAAAGGAGGACTATTACAACTCGCTTTCAGGCAGGCGGCAGGTTGGCCGACGCTGGCCAATCACAAATCATTAATCACGATATTTTGCGGAGCAGTGGCTTTTGAGGTCGAAAGTCTTTGTTGGAGGGCGGGCAATGGGGTTTCGATTCCTAATTGCAGGTTTGGCAATCACTGGACTCGCCGTTATCAATTCCAAAACAGAAGAAACAACTAATCTCAGGGAGGTCTACCAAAATGCAACTGCTCAGAAAACGGGATCGCGAGGGTTTTATGGTTGATGCAAAAAGTCTTCAATCTGACGGGTTGGCAGAATTTGACACAGCCTGTCGAAGCATGGATTTAAACGGCAAAAAGTCTGTTGTCGCCACTCCAGAACGCTCAGGCGCAGGGTCCGAGGTGCGATCGCGCGCCACAGTACCTGCGATCGTCCGCGTAGCTTTAGAAGATTTGAAATGCTTTGAAGTAGTAGAACATCAGTTTGCACATTGGGGGGTTAATTTTACCAATGCCGTCGCCATCCAACCTTCAAACCCAGCCTTTTTCACGGTTTCTGGGGCAACAGTGTTAATGGGGGCCCCCAAAAGCGGACTGATAGAAGTAACTTTTAAGTATCCAGTTCGCTGGGTGTCGGGACTTGTCACCAGTTCGCGACGAACTGTTTTATCTGCTTGTGACATTGACGGCAACCCAATTGTTCAGGATGAAATGCCGGCGCCCAATCTGGTCGGGTCTAATTCTCCGATCGCCCCTAGGGCTCCCCTGCGCGTAAAAGCTCGGAATATTCATAAAATTACTTTTTACGCTTTTGACGGTCAGCTAATAGTCGATGACTTGATGTTTGGATTTTAAAGCCATGCCATAAGTAGCATCCCAAGTCTGCAAACCTTCGAGAAGGGCATTGCGGACTAAAGCTTCTGGTTCCCGACTCAGCATCAGGCGAAAGCACTCGGCAGCGCGGGAACGGGCCATCCTCTTCGAGGGCTTCGCTAACGAACTTTTGACAGATCTCACAGGGCCAAACCCACCCTGATTCACCAAATCGGTCATTTGCCGCACTGCAATTAAACGCTTCACGGGGTCAGCATCAGTCAAATCCGCCAAGATGCGATCGAGCGCCACTTCATCTTCATCTTTTGCGGCCCCCAGACTCAACCCTTGCCGCAGCAACAGCCCTGCAATCGCGATCGTCCCCAAATTCTGCAAAATCAGGCTCAAAGCCATCCAGTGGCTCTCGGAGTCCGCCCAAACCCCCAAACTCATGTAAGCCCCCAAAGTAGCAATCCCGCCCGTACCCACGGCTAAAACAAATCGGCGGTTCGGGCCCTCCCAAAATTGCTCGCCTTTTGATCGCAGCAATTGCCAGTCCCAGGACTGCCCTCGGTAAACCAGCATCATCGCTGCTATCCCCAAGCCTGTGGAAAACAGTAACTCACTGTTCCACCACCCCCAAACTGCTGCCAGGGTGACAACTGCCAGCCAACCTTTCGATCGAGTCAAACTCTCTAGCAGCCACTTGAGAAACGCAGTAGAAACCACAGGCGATCGGGCCCACTCGCTTTTGCCATCTGCCCTCCGACGCCTTGTTTCGGCAGTCCGGCCTGTCGCTGTTGGGGTTCCCGGCGGGCGATCGTCCGAACTAAATGCCCTCAAAGCTTGGCTATCAGTTATTTCTAAAGACAGGTCGCTCAAGGGGAGATTACCGAGTTCCAAAGTGCGATCGGACACTTTCACAGGCGATCTATTCAGCTTGGTTGTAGTTTTTTTAACTTGATTCATACTAACTTTTTGAAAAAATAACTTAAAGTTATCCAGGCTTTTTTAGCACTGATTTAGATTCTCGTTAAACAAGAGTCTTAGACTCTATGATACCCTAAATTCACACCCGTGACGAGTACCGCAACTGCGCTAAATTCCGAGAAATCCTTACCAAAAATATAGCAATCCTCGCATCATTTGTGAATTTCTTACTCCCGAGCGAGATCGCGGCGAGGGTTGGGGTGGGGTAAAAGATTTACGACTCCTGCAAGGATTGCTATAGAGCTATTGAAGATATTTAAGAAAAGCACGACTGGTTAACAGCGAATATTTTTGCATCACTCTTGAGACAGAAGGTCGATCGGAGTTAACCTGATGGCAAAAAAACGAATTTTTTTAATTTCAGTCAGATAATATGTGAATTTTGAGTGATTCAATTTGTCCGCCAAGAAATGCACGACGAAAAATTAGCCTTTTCCCCCCAGGCCCGGACTCTCGCTGCTACCCCGGTGTCAGATGAGGCTGGGTTCAGCTTGACCGCTAAGCGGGACGAACCGTCGCCTCTGGGCGAGCCGAGAATCCAGACAGTATTGGTTGATAATTAATAGCAGAAGCCTTCTTAAACTGCTAAGATTTTTGAATTAATGGGAATTGAGTTAATTAAACCGGGTTCTGGTAAAAAGGAGTTCCTGATGCTCATGGGCAGGGGTTAAATGGCGGGAGCATCTCAAGTCGGGTAAATTAACCGTCATTCTTGTAAAGGCGCCTTTAGGCCCGATCGGCAATATCAGCCAGATATCGGCGTAAAACAGCCCGGCCACCTGCATATTATGGTCGATCGACCGGACTAGATAGCAGGAAGGCCCTCATCCAGGTTCAAACCCGTAAAGCAGCAAGGCAAGCAACCGACCGCGCGATCATGTTCGGCAAGTGCGGAGGCTGGAAAAACACCGGATTGTGATCAAACTCATACAGAACTTCGGCCCCAAAGTGTGTCTGGGGAGGTTAGGCTAGTGAAGAGAGGAAAAGAATAGTTACGATCGAGACTTGATTAGTCTACCTTGTAATTTATTGCTCAGTTGTCAAGCCCAACAGTTTTGGATTCTCGCGATGAGCGAGACTCTTGGCACTTCCAAAAAGTGGGGAACTCGACCGTCAAAGAACTTGGGTTTGATGGTAAAGCCCTTACCAGTATGTAAACACCTTACCGATGGCTCGCCGGAACAATCTTGCAGGAAAACCCATATCTAGTATGCAAAATCAATTCACGGTTCACTTCTGGGGCGTTAGAGGTAGCATAGCGTCTCCCGGGGCAGAAACAGTACGTTACGGGGGTAACACGCCCTGTATAGAAATGCGAGTGGGTGACAGTCGCCTAATTTTCGATGGCGGTACTGGATTGCGGGTTTTGGGACAAACTCTCCTGTCCCAGATGCCCGTAGAAGCTCATATGTTTTTTACTCACTCTCACTGGGATCACATTCAAGGATTCCCATTTTTTGTCCCAGCTTTTATTAAGGGAAATTGTTTTCATATCTATGGGGCAGTTGCTCCTTCTCCTAATAATGCTACTATCCAGCAGCGGCTCCACGACCAAATGCTCCACCCAAATTTTCCGGTGCCCCTGCAAATTATGGGGGCAGACCTGAAATTTAACGATATAGAAGTGGGCCAACCGCTGGAAATCGGAGATATTAAGGTGGAAACTGCTTTGTTGAACCATCCCGGGGAAGCTGTAGGCTACCGCGTCAACTGGCGGGGGTATTCGGCTGCTTACGTGACTGATACCGAACATTTGCCCGATCGTTTGGACGAAAATGTGCTGTATTTGGCCCGCGATGCTGAGGTGCTGATCTACGACGCTACTTATACTGATGAGGAGTATTATTCGGAGAAGAGTAGCAAGGTCGGCTGGGGACATTCGACTTGGCAGGAAGCGGTGAAGGTGGCAAAAGCTGCTAATGTCAAAAAGTTGGTGATTTTTCACCACGACCCGCTGCACAATGATGAGTTTTTAGACAGGGTGGGAGAACAAGTGGCTCAAAGGTTCCCGAATAGTTTGATGGCGCGGGAAGGTTTGTCGTTACAGTTGCTGCCTCCTGATCACCATTTGTCTGAAGTATCGGTGCAAGCGCCTAAAGTCCATGTCTGATGGATTTGAGGGCGTTGCTTAATCAGGGTATGAAAAAAAACAGTTGAAAATCCAGAAGCTTTGTGGATACTGGTTTCTATGACTTGCATATTTAGCATTTCATACCGTAAATCAGCAACGCCGATTTGAGATGGCCAGATGGTTCTGAAATCTTGAGCTCGGAAATCTCAACTTTAAGTTAGGGCTGACCTCAAAGACGGATACAAGCCCCCGACTGCTGTCGTGGAAAACAAAAAAGTTTAGACCAAAGTTCAATGTCCCAGATTGTATCTGTGGAGTCAATCTAAAATCTAAAATCTAAAATCGACTGGCGATCGCAATCTGGCTAAGTATGTCAAAATTTTAAGCGTGTGGGTAACTTCTTCTTGTACCGCTGCTCTGACTCCAACTTCTGTTGCCTTGGGAAACTTTGATGGTTTGCACCTAGGGCATCGACAAGTCGTGCAGCCAATTTTAAATCTATCGCTTGAGCAAAATTCTGCGACGGTTTTTGCGTCGGGGCAAAACTTGCGCTCCAACGCTGGCAAAGATCAAAATTGGGAAACAGAACATCCGGCGACCTGCGAAAATGACTCAGCAGCACCGCCGGATAGAGCCGACAGCCGCCATAATTTCGAGGGTTTGATAGGCCCCAGGGCACAGGGCAACAGCCTCTCTGGTCGCCATTCTGATGGGGTCGATCGACTTTACAGCACTGTGGTGACATTCGATCCGCACCCGCAAGAATTCTTTACGGGTCAACCGAAAAAACTGCTAACACCTCTGGCAGAAAAGGTAGAATTCCTCGCAGCAATGGGCGTCGAGCAACTTGTGCTGCTGCCGTTTGATCGAGAATTGGCGGCTTTGACTGCTTGTGAGTTTGTCGAGGAAATTTTGGTGCGGCAACTAAAAGCGAGTCGAATTAGTGTGGGCGTTGATTTTCGGTTTGGACGGGGACGCGCTGGGACGGCTGTGGATTTGCAGTCGATCGCCTCCGGTTACGGTATTGATGTTGCTCTTATACCCCTGCACAATTGCGGTGAGGGCGATCGGATCAGCAGTTCTGCAATCCGCGAAGGTCTGGCATCCGGCGACCTCCCAAGAGCGAATCAGTTGCTGGGGCGACCTTACAGTTTAGTCGGGACTGTGGTTGGCGGACAGCGGCTGGGCAGGACGATCGGATTTCCTACCGCCAATATCGAACTGCCGCCGGAAAAATTTTTGCCACGTTTTGGCGTGTACGCGGTGCGAGTCTCGCTGAAGCATGGAGGGGAAAAGATGAAAGAGGAAAGTTCTTCCTATAATTGGGAAAATCCCAAATCTTTAATCCCCGGCAAAGCATCAGACTTATCTTTTGTCAATGGGGTGATGAATGTTGGCTGCCGCCCGACGGTAGATGGCCAGCAACCCACTGTGGAAGTTCACCTGTTAGATTGGTCTGGGGATTTGTACGGTCAAACCTTGAGCGCGAGTTTAGTAGAGTTTTTGCGACCCGAACAAAAATTCGCTTCTCTGGATGCTCTCAAAACTCAAATTCAGGCAGATTGTGATATTGCTAGAAGCCTCTTAACTGCTAAAGTCTAATAATTATGTGATCTAGAACAGCGTCATAGGTTTAAAAAGGGTGCAAGATGAGTCAGACTAAATTCTAGTTCTACAAATACGAAGTCCGCAAGGATAAGACTCAAGATTTTCGAAATCTTGATATCTTTTCCACAATTAGCAATTAGCAATTAGCAATCAGGGATATGAGACAACATATTGAGCGGCTCAAACAAAATCTAGGCAAGACTATTGTTGGCAAAGCTGATGCTATTCGCTTGGTGCTGGTAGCGGTGCTTTCGGGCGGACACGCGCTGCTGGAAGACGTGCCGGGTGTGGGAAAAACTCTGCTGGCGAAGTCTTTGGCGCGATCGATCGATGGCAAGTTTCAGCGGATTCAGTGCACTCCCGATTTGTTACCGACGGATATCACGGGTACTAATATTTGGAATCCGCGCAGCGGAGAGTTTGAGTTTTTGCCCGGGCCTGTTTTTGCTAATGTTCTGCTTGCCGATGAAATTAATCGAGCGACGCCGCGAACTCAGTCAGCTTTGCTGGAGGTGATGGAAGAAAAGCAGGTGACAGTAGATGGAGTTTCTCGGAATGTTCCGGCGCCGTTTTTTGTGATTGCGACTCAGAACCCGATCGAATATCAAGGCACTTTTCCGCTACCGGAAGCTCAGATGGATCGGTTTACTTTATCTTTGACTTTGGGGTATCCCGCTGCGTTGGAAGAGTTGCAAATGTTAGAACGGCTTTCTGATAGTTTTGCTGTTGAAGATTTGCAGCCTTGTATTTCTTTGGAAGAAGTGCAGGAATTGCGCCGTTTGTGCGCTGCTGTGAAGGTGGAAGGTTCTTTGAAACAGTATATTGTAGATTTGGTGCGATCGACGCGGGAAGATGAGGAGATTACTCTGGGGGTGAGTCCCCGAGGTGCGGTGGCTTTGCACCGGGCGTCCCAGGCTTTGGCGTTTATTTCCGGGCGGGATTTTGCTACCCCGGATGATGTGAAGGATTTGGCGCCGCACGTACTGTCTCACCGATTGATTCCGGCGGGGGGAAGGAGGGCTAAGACGATTGTTGACAAGTTGTTGCGGTCTGTTCCTATTCCTTAAAAAGTTTGTAAGTAGGTTGTTCTAATTAAAGGAACAGGCAAGATGCCTGTTCCACCAAGAATGAATTTTTTTGTGGAACAGGCATCTTGCCTGCCCTTGAAAGACTTATTAATAATTGTGCAAGATGTCATATCCAATCTGGTAGCATCGGAATTATAAAATCTAGTCAACAGCGATGCCCTGAGCGAAGCCGAAGGGTCAACAATCGCGGACGCTGCAACAGGAATAGATATAATTCATCTGCGTTAATCTGTGTTTATCTGCCTGTATCTGCGGTTAAAAAAAGATAATTTCTCGGGTCGCAGATGAGAATGGATTCACGCAGATCAAGAGAAGAGATATATGAAGAATTCCCATGCTAACAGATTTGATGTCAGTTAATCAATAGGTTTTGCACCATTCTCAAGCACTCTCAAACAGCGCCACTAATTTTTTTGCCTCTAAATCAACATTGTGTTGTTGAGCAACCCGTTCTGCTCCTGTTTTCCCCATTTGTTCTAGCTTTTCTAAAGGTGCTTCCAATACTGCGCGCATCGCTACCGCTAATGCTTCTGCGGAACCGGGAGGAACTAACCAACCGCAAACACCGGGTTCTACAAGCTCCGGGATGCCAGCAACATAAGTGCTAATTACGGGCCGATTGAGAGCGAGGGCTTCCATAATTACGACGGGCAAACCTTCAGCAAAACTCGGCAATACCATTGCCCGTGAAGCTAAAATCTCTTGCTGAACTCGATCGCCACTGGCCCAGCCGGTAATTTCTATATGATTTTGCAGGCCGAGTTGCAGTATCTGCTTTTCAATATCCGATCGCAGCGGCCCGTCTCCTACCAGTACCAACTTAAACTCTAAGCCTTGAACTGCTAGCAAGTTAGCAGCTTCTAGCAATAACAAATGACCTTTTTGTTCGCTGAGCCGCCCAACGCAAGCTAAGCGGGGTGCTGCAGGTATGGGGACGTAGGGTGCAGCTAAAAATGCAGCATCTACGCCGCAGTGTATGACGTGAATTTTTGACCAAAAAGTGCGATCGCACCACCGAAAAAGCTGACTTTTACCGAAAGAACTAACTGCTGCTACAAAGGTCGATCGTTTAATTTTTTCGTCTAAGGAAAGAAGTGTTGCTTTATCGAATTCTTCAGGGCCGTGAACGGTGAAACTGTAAGTCGGGCCGCCAAGAACGCGGCACAACATTGCGACTGTTGTGGAATTTGTCCCGAAGTGAGCGTGAACGTGTGCTGTACCCGATTCGGCAAACCAATTTAAAAGAATGCAAGCTTCTGCTAAATAAGCTAGATGCAGCAAAATCCCCCGTTCCGAGTGCCAGCCAACTTTGAACATTAACCGCACAGCTTCGATGAATCGAATGGGTCTAGTTGCGGCAACGCGGAGTAAACCCCACGCTAACCCCTGTACACCAACTCCTAGGATTACTTTAGTCAATTCTTGCTCTAGTTTGTCGGCCCCGTCTACGAGTTCTGATTCGCAGGATCGGATCGAAAAACGTGCGACTTTCATGCCGCAATTTTCAACGGCTAGAACTTCTCTGCGGACAAAGCTGTGGCTAACTTTGGGATATTGGTTGACTAGATAAGCGATGTTCATGAACGGGGATAAAATTTTATGGTAAAACTTAGATTAGTTTAGCCTTTGGCGGCACTACGCGGGCAACAAATTTAGCTGATTTGTTGAGATTATTGGAGCATGGGTGGAGGGCGATCGCTTTTGGTGGGATGGGGGAAGTGGCAGCGGGGCGATCGCTATTCCGGCGGGAGGAAATCAATCCACACATTTTACATTTTTAATACAATAGCCAGGACAGTTTTTAGGTAGTAGTTACAAACCCTTGATTTTCACGCAGGCAGCTCGATCGCCCAATCGTCATGAAAGCTTTATTTTAAGGTTGGCAATCAAAAACTGTCTGAAGTATTTTCATATGCAAACCACTCCCAATCAGGTTTAACAGCCCCCAGATTCCCTCAATAATTGGTAATTATTCAACGTGCAATTCCATCTAATTTCCTATTGTCACCTAAATTTTCCCGAAAATCACCAGCCCGAAAAATAACCGCCCAAATCCCCAAACAACCAGCAACTCTCGCAACTCTCACAACTCCCCCAACTCTCACCACCAAAAATTTTTCTGAGGCGACTTGCTCTGCATCTACCCAAGATGACAGCAAATAAGGTAAAGTAAACGGCACAAGAGTCTAGAACTCTCCAACGACCGCAACTCGGCAAACCCGCCCCTGACCAGCAAAACTGGTCGGTACAGGCGGCATTAACCGCTAACCGTCAACCTCTAACAACCGAGAAAAATGCAAACCTACTACTACGTTTTAGCCAGCCAACGCTTTTTGCTAGAAGAAGAAGCCCTAGATGAAGTGTTTAAAGAAAGAACTCGCAACTACAACGAACAAGAAAAACAAATAGACTTCTGGTTGGTCAAACAGCCCGCTTTCCTAGAAGCACCGACAATGGCAGAAGTTAAAGCAAAATGCCCTCAGCCATCCGCCGCTATTA
This sequence comes from Microcoleus sp. Pol11C3, assembly GCF_036701485.1. NCBI lineage: Bacteria > Bacillati > Cyanobacteriota > Cyanophyceae > Oscillatoriales > Microcoleaceae > Microcoleus > Microcoleus sp. Pol11C3. The sequence goes on from NZ_JAUBQW010000004.1 coordinate 47,415, forward strand.
TTTCTACCGATCCTGTCTTCATCACTTGGTTGAAACTGCGATTAGAATATGTACTGACAGGTGAATTTCAAGCACCATCACCAACTATTCCCGATGCCCTTGCATCCCTACAGACAGCATGAAAAAAGTAGCCAAAAATTCGACAGAAAAACTAACAACAATTAGGGGTAAATTGTACAAATATATTTTGTCTCTCCCCCTATTTTCTGCTACTTCGATAGCCATTTTTGCCTTGACAATTTTATCGAGTTCTGTTAAAGCTGAGTCGAGCTGCCAACCGCCCCAGTCCGATGAATATTTACTGTTAATTGTCACCCCAACACCCGAACAGCAAGAAAGAGCAAAACGCTCTTTTCCTGGAAATACTAATAACACAGTTTGTCGGTACATCAACGACACGGTGACGCGAGTTGGTGGCTTTCGCGACTCGCAAATCGCCAGCGATTGGGTTAAATACATCGAAGATGTTGTCGGATTGCAAGCTTACGTAGTACGATCGCCCGCAGCGGCGCTACCCCAAAATTTGCCCGTCTACAACCCTCAGCCAGCACCAGGTTCTGAACCAATCACCAATCCTTCAACAGGCAATCTTGCCTTCAATCCCCAACCCCTGGGCCCTGGTTATGCAGTGTTAGTAGATTACTTCAACCAACCGGAATTAGCCGCCCAAGTCAGGCAAGCATTAGGCACGCAAGTAGGCTTAGCTTCCTACGGCCAGCGTCCCTTTTTATTCGTCGCTTATACAACGGATCAAAACGCCGCTACTGCAGCGGTAAAAGCATTGAGCGATCGAGGTTTTTGGCCGATGTTAGTAGACAGCCGCCGAGTTACCGTAATTTCTCCCGCTGTTCGCTAAAAGATAACCTACCCCCACGATCGTTCGGATATTGAAATCGCTACTACACAAATTCTCGTCCTAGCAGAGGGGGACTAATAACAATTATTGTTGTTGTTGTTGTTGTTGGGATTCTAGCGGGCTTCTTCCTAGCTGACTTTCTGCCCGCTTTTTTGCTTCAATTGCAGCGGAGTAATCCGGTTTGTAGCGAATTGCTTTGTCATAGGAGGCGATCGCATCTTCGTATCTTTTTACCGCCACAAGTGCATTACCGCGACTATACCAGGCTTCGGAGTAATCTTGCTTAACATAAAGGGCTTCATTGTAAGAGACGATCGCATCTTCGTACCGCTTTAAATTGTACTGAGCATTGCCTCTATTGTACCACGCTTGATATTCTTTCGGGTTTAAATCTAAGGCTCTGCTGTAACACTCAATTGCTTGTTCGTACCTACGCAATTCGTGGTAAGACCAACCTAAATTGTACCATGCTTGATAATAATCCGGTTTTAATTTAACAGCTTTTTCGTAAGCTTCTACCGCTTCTTCATGTCGGCGCATTTTTAGCAAAGCGATGCCTTCACTGTACCAGGCTTGATAAAAATTTGGCTGAAACCGCACGGCTTTTTCGTAGGCTTCAAAAGCTTCTTGGTTTTTGTTTAATTCGAGGAAAACATTGCCTAAATTGTACCAAGCTTCATAATTATCAAATTTAATTTCAACTGCTTTTTGATAGGATTCTACGGCTCGATCGTACTGTTTTAATTTTTGGTAAGCTTGTCCTCGATTGTACCAGGCACGGTACAAATTAGGCTGAAATTGTACGGCTTTTTCGTAGGAGGCGATCGCTTCTTCGTACCGCTGCGAATCTAATAAAACATCGCCTCTGCCTTCCCACGCTGCCGCATAGTCGGGCTGGATTTTCAAAGCGTTATCAAAAGATGCGATCGCCTCTTGAGACTGTTGCAACTTCTCCAAAGCATAACCGCGTCCCGTCCAAGCTTCCAAGTATTCCGGCTTTAATTCTATGGCTCTATCGTAAGCTGACTGCGATTCTTGGTATTTTTTCAATTCGTACAAAGTTTTGGCTTTTTCCTGCCAAACTTCCGCATAATCCGGTCTGAGAGTTATTGCTCGCTCGTAAGCTGCCAGAGCTTCTTCAAATCGACTTAAATTGTAAAGAGTATTGCCTCGGTTGTACAAGTCAGTTGCATTGGCCGAATTAAAACTATTTACACCATAAATAGATGCTATAATACTGATGCCAATTAAACTGGTCATCGCCCCGATTTTAAAATACAGTTTTTTTCGCGGTTTATGCGGCTTATTCGCAGCAGCAACCCGAGGCAATACAGGAACTGTACCGCTGAAAGAATTTTTCAATTCTTTAATAGCTTGCAGCGTTTCGCCTGCACTAGAATAACGTTGCCGAAAATCGTACTTTACCATGTTATCTAAAATCTTCGCAAATTCAGGACTGACTGATGTTTTGTCCTGCCAAATAATTTCCTCTGTATCGGGATTTTTTGGCATTTGGTGAGGATTTATGCCAGTGAGGAACTGAATTGCGATCGCACCGGCAGCATAGATATCGCTGCTGAGTTTAGGGTTGCCGTGAGATTGTTCGCTGGGCATATAACCGGGAGTACCGATGCTGACACTCAAGCTATTCTTTGGCTGAGGATTGGTAATTTGAGTAGTAATTTCTTTGACTGCACCGAAGTCAATTAAAACTAATTTTCCGTCTCTATCTCTGCGGAGGATATTGCGGGGATTGACATCGCGGTGAATCACATTTTGCTGGTGTACAAAGTCTAAAATTTCGAGAAGTTCCTGCAATATACAAATGACTTGATCTTCCTGCATAACTCCCGCATTTCCATGGGAAGCGGGTATAATTTCTTCACTTAAATCGTGACCTTCTATAAATTCTTGAACGAGATAAAACTCTTGATTCTCTTCAAAAAAAGCAAAAAGTCTGGGAATGCGATCGTGATTTCCCAACTTGTACAAAACTTGTGCTTCAGTATCAAATAAACGTCTTGCTACCTGTAGAGTTTCCGGATCAGTTGCTTGAGGTTTAAGCTGCTTGACGACGCAGAGGTGATTGCCTGGTAGCTGCTTATCTTCCGCTAAATAAGTTTGAGCAAATCCGCCGCCTCCCAAGTGACGGATAATACTGTAGCGATTGCCGAGTGTTATTCCAAGCATGAGATTTACCTAATATTCCTAGTCTTTTGGAGAATTAGCTTCCAACCAAGCTGTTAAATCTTCGGCATTAGAAAAATCTAACATGGCTTCTGCAAGATTCTCTAATTTATCGATCGGCAATTGGCGAATGCGGCTTTCAATATCCGGGTTTATTGGACCTAAACGGCGACTCAGCAAACGCATAATTAACCCTACTTGTCCTTCTTGTCTGCCTTCTTGTCTGCCTTCTTCCCTGCCTTCTTCCCCACCTAAAGCCACTGAACCCTCTTGATCTTGAGCAAAAAACTCTTGCTGTTGTAATATGTTAAATTCCTCCTGTGTCAAACTAACTTGATTGGCAATTTCAAAAGCTTTCTGAATTTCCGGGACTGTGACCATTGTTTGAGGTACTTCATCCAAAGTGCCAGTAGTTTTAATAAAGTAAATCCACTTGTCCGTAAGAGTTTCCAGTCGATCCAATTCTTTCTTAAATTTGGGCAACTCTACAAATACTAACTCAATGTCATTTTGTAGATAATCAGACAAGCGACTTCTTTCTTTGAAGACAAAATGCGAAATCACATTTTGCTCGCGCGAAACATTTCAAAATCAGTGATAGTCAAAGCAATTACAGGTCGCAATTGCTTGTATAGTTCTCCCCTTGTTAATTGTAGTGCATAGGTTTTTGCTGCATTGTACAAAACTCGCTTGCCAAATGCCTGTACCTTCAAAACTTGCATTTCAATAATCACAAATGTGCCGTCATTAAGTAGCGCTTTGACATCTAAGTAACTGTTTTTAACTCCGGCTATTTGAGGGCCAAGATAAGGGTCAAGGATTTCTAAGCTTTCAATGATGGATCTGCCTTCATAGAGTATGGCATTCAAAAAACTAATCAGAATGTCGGTACTCTGGGCAGAGCCAAATATTTTTTTGAATGCAAAATCAATTTTGGGATTGATAAATCTCATGTTATTTTTCTCCTTAGACATTGGTATGGTGCGCGCTGCACACCATACTTTAATTTTACTTTAAACGGCTTTCAAAATTTCATCATCGACTGAAAAATCTATCTCAGCTTTGTCCCGTCCCGAAACTACATAATCATTCTGAAAAGAATCTTTCAATCCAGAAACTAAGTCAAATTCTGGCTGCCAGTTAAGCTCGGTAACAGCTTTATTAACTGAAGCGAAAAAGTGCTGCAATCGCATCGGAAAAGCTTTCTTTTTGCCGAAGTCAAATTGTTTCGGATCGTAGTGTACAATCTTAATAGCATCCGGGGATTTGCCTGCTGCTTGAATGCAGGCGCGGGCTAAACCGTCAAAGGTGACAAATCGATCGCCCGAAACGTTGTAAATTTGCCCGATCGCCCTTTCGTTGCCCAAAACCGCCGCCATTGCTTTAGCCAAATCCTGACAGTGCCCCAACTGCGTGAAGTGCATTCCGTTACCGGGAATCGGAATCGGTCGATCGCGCGCAATGCGATCGAAAAACCAAGCCTCCAAATCGTTATAATTTTGGGGGCCGTAAATGTAAGTCGGGCGAATCGAAGTCCAAGGCAAACCGGACTCAGCCAAGTAATTTTCGGTTTCGCATTTACCCAAATGCCGGCTTTTAGGATCGGTAGCATCCCCTTCGATATGAGGCATTTGATCCGACTTCAAATAAACCCCCGCAGAGCTCATGTAAACAAAGTGCTGCACCCGCCCTTTAAATATTTCAGCTAAAGGCTTTGTATCGCTGAGTTCGCGGCCGTTGTTGTCAAAAACGGCGTCAAACTCGGTCGCCGATAACTTTTCTTTCAGTTGTTCCACATTTGTGCGATCGCCCTGAATCTGTTTTACGCCCGCAACCGGTACCGGCTTGTTGCCCCGGTTAAACAACACCACTTCATGCCCTTGTGCTGCTAAAATCTTAGTAAGATAAACCCCGATAAACCGAGTACCGCCCATCATTAAAATTCGCATTATTTTCGATGCTCTTTACAGTTAGTGTAAATATCTTACAATAAAGTTATGCCCTAGCTTTATTCAAATAGGAGTTACGCATAAATACCAGAGCACTGAGCGTAGCCGAAGTCTTGACCTGTATCAAAGACTTAAATCCAGTATTTTCGTAAAAAACCCGGTTTCTGCCGACCGGACGATCGAATTGTGCGATACTTCGACTACGCTCTGTTACCGTCGCTCAAACAAAATAAACATAATTTCAATTTGCCTAAAATAGCCCTATGCAAGTTCCCCGGCTGCATCCAGAAACAATCGAAGAAGTCAAACAAAGAGCCGACATAGTAGACGTTATTTCCGGTCGCGTCGTGTTGCGAAAACGCGGTAAAGAATTTGTAGGTTTGTGTCCTTTTCACGACGAAAAATCTCCCAGCTTTACAGTCAGCCCAGCCAAACAAATGTACTATTGTTTCGGCTGCGGTGCAGGCGGCAATGCTTTTAAATTCCTCATGGAATTGGAGAAACGCCCTTTCAGCGAAGTAGTATTAGAATTAGCTAAAAATTATCAAGTTCCCGTCAAAACTGTCGAACCCGAACACCGACAAGAATTGCAGCGGCAAATTTCTCTGCGCGAACAACTCTATGAAATCTCAGCACTAACAGCCAACTTTTACGAACACGCTTTGCGGCAAACCCAAGGAGAAGAACCCTTAGCATATCTCAAATCAGAGCGTAAGCTTAGCGAAGAAACTATCCAACAATTTCACTTAGGTTATGCACCCCAAGGTTGGGAAGCACTTTACAGTTATTTAGTAGAACAGAAAAACTATCCGGCGCAATTAGTCGAACAAGCTGGATTAATTGTACCACGCAAATCTGGAGGCAGCGGCTATTACGATCGCTTCCGCAATCGCATTATGATTCCCATTCGCGACACCCAAGGCAGAGTCATCGGTTTCGGCGGCAGAGCTCTTGGCGACGAACAGCCGAAATACCTCAATTCTCCCGAAACAGAACTCTTTGATAAAGGCAAGACTTTATTTGCCTTAGATACGGCGAAAACAGCCATTAGCAAAGCCGATCGCGCAGTGGTGGTAGAGGGGTACTTTGATGCGATCGCACTTCAAGCAGCCGGCATCTCCAACGCCGTCGCTTCCCTCGGCACAGCCCTCAGTTTAAACCAAGTGCGGCAGTTATTGCGCTACACTGACTCCAAACAAATTATCCTCAACTTCGACGCCGACAAAGCAGGAACTCAAGCAGCAGAACGCGCGATTGGAGAAATAGAAAAACTCGCTTATCAAGGAGAAGTGCAACTGCGGGTGCTCAACATTCCCGACGGCAAAGATGCCGACGAATATCTCAAAACATACTCCCCAGAACAATATCGAGAATTGCTCGAAAATGCTCCGCTTTGGATCGACTGGCAACTGCAACAAATGCTCGTAAATCAAGATTTGAAGCAAGCAGATACTTCCCAGCAAGTTACAAAAAAAATTATTAAATTATTAACCAATATCACTGACGACAATCAGCTAGCACATTACCTGCAAAAGTGCGCCGAAATTCTCAGCAAAGGAGATTTTCGCCTCACCAAAATGCTAGCCGAAAACTTGCTAAATCAAGTAGGCAGCGATTGGGCAAAGCGGCAGAGTCAAGACGAATCATTGACAATGCCCCTGTTAATTAGAAACAAGCTGAAGCCGAACAAACAATATAAAAAGCAGCGGGCAACTGGCGAAAACAAAAACTCAAAATCCAGCTTATCTGCCGTAGCCCGCAGTCTTTTAGAAGAAGCCGAAGCGCAATTATTGCAGATTTATTTGCATTGTCCCGAATACCGCCAAGATGTCATAGAAGCAATAGAAGCTAGAGACGTGCAGTTTAGCCTCTCTCACCACAGATTCTTGTGGCATCAGATTGTGAATGCAGAAATATTGCACAAAATGTCTTTACAAGTAGCGCCTTCAGAGTTAATATTGAAATTGCAAGATAGCTTTATTGAATATCCCAATCAACTCAATCAAATCTCGCATTTATTTCACTTAAACGAGTTCTCAGAAAGAAACGTTTATCGCGCACCTCTAGTAATTAGATCTGCCCTCGCCTGTATCGAGCAAATTATCAGCATGAAGCGCCGCCGGATTGCACTCAATATGTGGGAAAAAGCCAAGGCCGCTAGCAGTGGCGAAGAGGCTCTAGAATATCACCAACTCTTCTGCGCCGAACAAGAATGGCTCAAGGAATTAGAACGGCTGCGTCAAGTTAATTTTTATGATTTAACATCCGTGCCTTGGGGCTAATAGGATTTGAGTTGAGTTTGTAGGGTTCAATCGGTGCGGTGGGCATGGAACTCTACAAACTCAACGGATGCGGTGTGCATGGAACCCTACGAAGAGAGGTTATGCGTCCACGAATGTCATGGCAAAACAGGTTCGCAGTAAGGAATGCAAGTCATTTCTTCAACAAGCCTTTTAATAATCGCAAAAAAGAGTTTCGCGAGTATCTCTACCTGTCACGGGATTAGTACCTTTTGCCACTTTACAAAGTTTTTCTATCATATCGTCTCGCAGCAGTGTCTCTGTAAAATCAGCACCGTCAATCACAGCTCCTTCGAGCCTGGTATTGTAAGCGAAAGCACCCTCAAGAATAGCATTAGTTAAATTTACTTTCCTCATGCGAGCCAAATCTAAAGTAGCACCCGTTAAATTAGCGCCTTCTAAATTTGCCTCCTCCAGATTGGCACCAAAAAAGCTGACGCCGCGCAAATCTGCATTAGTAAAATTGCTGTTGCGAAGATTAGCTTTATTAAAACTGTCGTCAGTCAGAACTTTGCTAGTAAAATCAGCGCCGACTAGGATTTCTTTGTCGTGATCCAAAGCGAAAGCAGGTGCGGGATTAATGCCGATCGCCCCAGCGGCAATTACTGCTAAAATAACAAAACTCAGCAAGAAAGTATAAATATTTTTGCGATGTTGGCGAATTCGAGAATTCATAAATTAAAGCTAATGGGCAGCCGTGACAGTTCAGAATTGAATTCTACCAGAAAGCGCGATCAGGCGATCGCCAAGCCATCAAAGACGATCGCCACGGCTAACTCCAATTGCCCCCAATCCCCAAACTCTAGGGATATCGGCACATTGGGAGAAAACTTAGTCGCCGAGTGGTTGCAGCAGCAAGGTTGGGAAATCCTGCACCGGCAGTGGCACTGTCGCTGGGGAGAGATTGACATCATCGCACTCGGAAGAGATGAAGAAAGCCCAAAAAACCAAGTTCTTCTCAATCACCAATCCCCAACATTAGCATTTGTAGAGGTGAAAACTCGCCGCCGGGGAAATTGGGATGCTGGTGGAATGCTAGCTGTTACCACCACAAAACAAGCCAAACTTTGGCAAACAGCCGAAATATTTTTAAGCACTCGTCCAGATTTAACCAATAATTCTTGTCGCTTTGATGTCGCCCTAGTCAGGTGCGAACCTTCACGACCAAACACTAAGCAAATATTACCGTTAACAACAGCGAACTCTCAATCCGCCCTTGCAGAAAACTACCGCCTTACCCTACAAGAATACATTCGAGCGGCTTTTAGCAATTAACAATATATAATTAAAAATTAGAGGGCAAAATCACAAAGCAATGGCACTAGGTAGTTTTTAATTATTAATTTCCCTAGGCGGTCGCGCATTTCTCTCTTGAGCTTTAACGGAGCTGAAAAAAGCGTTAAATCTTCTCCCGCTTTCCCCTTCTCTCCCTCTCCTGTTCTGTCATCACAGTTAATTTATATGCGTAGCAATCTAGGCCAGAGTTTCCGGGCAATATCCCAGACCCTTGACAAACTGCTGGCGAAACGCTTCAATTTCCTTGCGGTCAGGGCTGCCGTGACAAACCACGGCCACCTGGTAGCGGCGCATCACGCTCAGTGGCGACTGTCCGGTTTCCAAACTCCAAAGTGCCATTTGCAAGCGAATTTCAGGATCGTAAGGAATCCCGAGTTCGTTCATAAAAGCCCGAAAATCCCCGTGCATTTCTGGAGTTAAATATTGGCTCATTTTCACCTTTACCACCCAGCCGTCAATTTGGTGAATAACAGTGATAAATTGCAAGGGAAGATGATGAGCCGTGCGTAGGTAATCCACGACTCTCAGAGTAAGGCTAGTATTGGCGATGTAGTAGAGGTATTCCATAACGATCCTTATGAGCCTTATGAGCAAAGCTGATGCTATACCTCTATCGTCGCGGACTCTACCCGCCACCACAAGGGGAAAAGCACCCGACTTTGGATGGGGGTTTTTACCCAATTTGTTACCTAGTTGACAGATCGATCGCACAGGAATTCACTCGATGACAGAGATGGACTGGTCTTTGGACGGCTACGACTACGAACTCCCGCCCTCACGCATTGCCCAAAATCCCGTAGTGCCGAGGGACAGTTCTCGCTTGCTGGCTGTAGATTCTCCCAGCAGCCACCAACACCGGATTTTTAGGGATTTACCCGATTTGCTGCAACCGGGCGACTTGCTGGTACTCAACAACACCCGCGTGCTGCCAGCGAGGCTCTACGGACACAAACCCAACGGCCCGGCTGTGGAGATATTGTTGATGGAAGAACGGCAGCACAACTGCTGGCTGGCTTTGGTTAAACCGGGGAAACGCTTAAAGTTGGGAGCAAAAATTGAGTTTGATCCCATCGCCCCTGCCTGTGAGAACTCGACCACAGCTCCTTGCTGTTGCCTTCCCGATGCCACGATGCCCGATCGTCGTCGATTGACTGCAACAGTTATAGAGAGGGACGACGCCACAGGGGGACGGCTGCTGGAGTTTGACATCCCCACAGATGAGAATCTGGCGAAGTTTTTGGACGAATACGGCCACGTACCCCTGCCGCCCTACATCGAAAATTCCCAAGCTTCAGCGGAACAGTACCAGACTGTTTATGCCGATCGGCTTGGGGCTGTGGCGGCACCCACAGCAGGCCTGCACTTCACCGAAGAATTGTTTAGTCGCTTGCAGCAGCGGGGAATAGAAAAAACTTTTGTCACCTTACACGTCGGAGTAGGGACGTTTCGCCCGGTGGAGGTGGCAGACGTGACGGCTCACAAAATGCACGGCGAATGGGTGGAAGTACCCCCCGCCACCGTTGATAAAATCCGGGAAACTCAAGCCAGAGGCGGGCGGATCATTGCTGTGGGTACCACAGCAGTGCGAGCTTTAGAGGGAGCCGCCGCCGCGAGTGGCGATTTTTCCTTGCAACCTTTTTGCGGCCCGACAAATTTGTTTATCTACCCTGGTTACAAGTGGCGGGTTGTAGAGGGGATGATTACCAATTTTCACTTGCCCCGCTCTACTTTGATGATGATGGTAAGTGCGATGATTGGAAGGCCTCGGCTGTTGGATTTGTACCGAGAAGCGATCGAGCATCAGTACCGCTTTTATTCTTTTGGCGATGCCATGCTGATTTTACCAACAGCAAAAAAGGATTGATCGATCGGGCATCGGGTTCGCCCCATGCCCGGTATTCCGTTTCTATTCTTCCTCCTCTTCTTCATTGCCGGGATACACGAAGCTATTGGAACGCCCAGTCAGAACAGATTTGCCCAGAGACAGAGCTTTCTGAGCTGCCACTACAGCTTTGCGCTTCCATGTGGCCTTACGCATATTCTTCTTGGATTTGGAGGTTTTCTTCTTAGGGACTGCCATGACAAATACTTTCTGCTTGCTTATATAGACAAACAAACATTCTAGCCGATTTTGCCGGCAATGCTTACTCAAAAAACGGCAATAACTGCTCACCAACCAATATCAAGTAGTAGGGTGCGTCAGCGATTAGCTTCTGGAAAAATAGACAAAATCCCCTAGTTAACGCACCCGCAGCAGCTAAAGTTCGTGAAAGTGGTAGATCACGACGCCAGTTACGGCATCGTTCTCGATACTCACATAACCCGTTTTGAGCATTGCCGTGAAAGCCTCTTCCACTTCGGCAAAAGTAGCGCCGGTTGCCATCACCCCTTGGGTGACAGATAATCTTCCGTTCTTGGTATAAGCTGCCTTCAGGAGTTTAATCCCTAACTGGTCTGGAGTTGGCTTGGGATATGTCGCGGCGATCGCCCCGCTGACTGGATATAGCGGTATACCTTCGCCAGATACGCCAAGTTTGCCCCTGAGAGTGGCATTGTGTTCGTCCACCATGTTCGGCAGAAGCAGCAAGTCAAACAATTGCCCAAACCCAAACAAACCAAAGGTAAACAGCCACAGCAAACCCGTACCAATCTTGCCGTTGTAGAGGCGGTGGAGTCCGAATGGGCCGAAAAAACAAGCTGCCCATAAAAGGTAACTAACACCTAAATTGCTCATTTTCTGACCGTCCTGCCTGATTATTCTAAGAATTGAAGTCCCTCTATACATTTTGTACTTTCTATCTGGTGTTTAAACAGCTTGACATGGCAAGTTATTTGTGCAGTAACCTGATGAACTGACAAAAGGCAGAATTTTGTTTCCCAATACCTTCTGTCGGGAAGCCCATGAGTAATTTTGCGTAGCAATTCTTAACGCCAGCAACATATTTGCGCGGGCGAGAGCTTGGTAAACTGGAGGGCGTGGAAATTACAGCAGCTTAGACCTGGATTCCACACGGAGCGCCAAAGCAAGCGCGCCGCCAGCGCTGGCCGGACATACACGAGCGCGATCGCCCGCAGTACCCGACAATTGAAACAAGCGAGTAGTTATAAGCAGAAATCCAATAAACATATGGTAGATTCCCTCAAAAAACCCGCTTTTGCTGAGCCGCAAGAAGCGAAAACCCCAGCCAAAGAAACTATTCTCACACCGAGATTTTACACAACAGACTTTGACGAGATGGCCAAAATGGACATCTCGGTAAACGAAGCCGAACTCGAAGCAATTATCAAAGAGTTCCGCGTTGACTACAACAAAACCCACTTCGTGCGCGATGCCGAGTTCGATCAATCTTGGGAACACATCGACGGCGAAAAGCGCAAATTATTCATTGAATTCCTCGAACGCTCTTGCACCGCTGAGTTTTCTGGCTTCTTGCTCTACAAAGAATTGGCACGCAAGCTCAAGGACAAAAATCCGGTACTTGCCGAAGGTTTCTTGCTCATGTCCCGCGACGAAGCGCGGCACGCCGGATTCCTCAACAAAGCGCTGTCGGACTTTGGTTTGTCCCTGGATTTGGGCTTCTTGACAAAGAGCCGCAGCTACACATTCTTTAAGCCGAAGTTTATTTTCTACGCCACTTACTTGTCGGAAAAGATCGGTTATTGGCGCTACATCACGATTTACCAGCACTTAAAAGCGCATCCTGAAGACCAGATTTATCCGATTTTCCGATTCTTTGAAAATTGGTGTCAGGATGAAAACCGTCACGGAGATTTCTTCGATGCGGTGATGAGAGCTCAGCCTCAGATGTTGAACGATTGGCGCGCTAAGCTTTGGTGCCGTTTTTTCTTGCTGTCAGTGTTCGCGACAATGTATCTCAATGATATCCAGCGCGCCGGTTTTTATCGATCGCTCGGACTCGATGCTCGCGAATACGACATTGAAGTGATTAAAAAGACCAACGAAACAGCAGGCCGCGTATTCCCCGTGATGCTGGACGTGAACAATCCCGAGTTTTATGAACGGCTGGATGTTTGCCTCAAGAACAATCAGCAGTTGACTGCAATTGTTGCTTCTAATACTCCGAAATTCTTGCAATTCTTCCAAAAATTGCCTTTGTATTTGTCGAACGGCTGGCAGTTGTTGAAGCTGTACTTCATGAAAACAATTGAATCACCTTCAGTAGAGGGGGCAGTCCGTTAATTTTTGATTTTTCATCCTCTGTGACGGCGGTTCTGCAGCAAGCGGAGCCGCTTTTTTTTATAATTGCTCCTTTCGGGCCCGAAGAATTAGTATTATTGAACCGCGAAGACGCGAAGGGCACGAAGAAAGAAGGAAGAAGGAAGACGGTTGACTGTTGATTGTTGTTGATGGCAAGCCTGATGCCCGATGTCCGTATAGGTTTTATCAGCAATTAATCGGACTTGATATCATAACTGTTTTTCCCTAAAATTTATCGCCATTCGCCCTGAAGCGTAAAAGCCGCCCAATAATAGGGAGAACGCCACTCTTCCTGCTTCAACATTTCCAGTTGCGCCGCCCTTAAAGCAGCCGCTGGCGTTAACCCTTTTTGCAGCATTCCCTGATAGAAACTCGACATTAAGGTAGCCGTTCCTTCATCGTCCACACTCCACAAACTCACCACCACTCGCTGAGCCCCTGCATACATAAATCCCCGCGTCAATCCTACCATGCCCTCGCCTTGAACAATCTGTCCCATTCCGGTTTGACAGGCACTTAACACTACTAAATCTGCTGCTAATTTGAGATTGAAAATATCAGTTAGTCGCAGAAATCCGTTTAAAGGATTGCCATTTTTATCTACTAGCGACATGACGATTCCCGACAGTTCCGGGTGATCGCTATTGGCGAAACCGTGAGTGGCAAAATGAATGATTTTATATTGGCTTAAGTTCTGACTGGTTGCGACGGCGCGGCTGGCTGCAAAATCCAAAGATTCGGTGCGAGAATTAGCTGGTACTAACGCTTGAATGATTTGAGCTTCTTGGCGAGTGAATTTTAAACGGCTCAACTGTAAGTTATTGTCGCGACCAGAGCGGCTTAAACCCAGATTTACTGATTCTATTGCTTGCAGATTGGTGGCGGTTGACTGGTTTTTGAGTCGTTCATCTTCCGGGCTAAAAACTGGATCGGCGAGAATCGCTAAAGTCCGAGTAGGAGGTTGTCTGTCACTGTAGTTTTGTCTTAATATTCCCAAGGTGGAAGCAGAAGGCAGCAGCACGATTTCATGGTCTACTATTAAAGGTGGATTCCCATTTTCACCGGGTTTTCCAGGGAGCGAGAGGGCAGCAAAGGGGAGGTAATGGAGAATGCCATCGCCAACTATCAGCAGGCGCTTTTGACCCAGTTGGGCAGCAACGGGCTGTAAGATAATTTGACTGATAGCATCGTTCGCTTGGGCGATTTTAGAGGGGCTGTTTCGGGAACTTGGAGCTGTGAGAGCATCGCGGAAATTGCGGGCGGCTTTTTCGAAGTCGGCGCTTGGAGGCAATTCATAACTGGTGATGCTGGTTTTAGTCACAGCCCACAGATAGCTGCGGTCTTTTCCTATAGAATACTGGAGTAAAATTGTATTCTCATCGAGGATTTGTTGTTGAATTTGTGCAAGCGTTAGAGGTTGCGGTTGGGTGAGGGCTGCGTACCGGGGGCTAGTAGCACGGATTTGTGTTTGAATGTCCTGATATTGTGCGATTAAAGTTTGCCGTTGTTGTTCTAATTCTGCTTCTTGGGTGGGAGTGTAGTTGGGGCGATTGAAAACTTCGACGCGCCGTTTTTCAAGGGCATCGAGTTGCTGTTGCAAACTGCGTTCTCGCTGCAATAATTCTGGGGCGACACCTTGGCGAATATCGGCGTTTGCTTCTTGCAGAAGTTCGAGGAGACTGCGGGCGCGGGAACGTTCGCTGGCTTCAAAGGCTTTGGTATCATAACCAGATTTGGGTTGCGTTTTGTGCAGTTGCATTAACAGGTCAATGTAGAACTGGTAATAGTTTTGTACGGTGGAAAAGTATGAGGTGCGGAGTTCAGGGCTGGCAATTTTGGTGCGGAGGCTTTCAATAATTTTGAGCGAGGCTTCAATTTCAGTGAGAGCTTCGTTAAGATTACCAGAGTCACGTTTGATAGTAGCAATACTATAGAGGGTAAGAGCTTCTAAGGAGCGATCGAGGGTGGCTTGAGTCAGAGGAAGGGATTGATTGAAATACTCTAATGCTTTCTCTTTGTTTCCTAATTCTGCGTAGCTCCTGCCGATACCTATAAGGCTGTAGGCTTCTCTTTGGCGATCGCGTGCTTTCCGACTCAAAGAAAGAGACTGATTGTAATAGTTTAGGGCTTTTTGTTGGTCTTCTAATTCTGCGTATATGTTACCAATGCCAGTGAGGGTGCGAGCTTCTCCAGAGCGATCGCCTACTATTCGCTTGAGGATAAGGGATTGGTTAAAATATTCTAAGGCTTTCTCTTTATCTCCTAATTCTGAGTAGGCAATGCCAATGCTGGTGAGAGTGGTTGCTGCTGAGGAGCGATCGCCTAGAGTCTGGAAAATTGCAAGGGACTGGCTGTAATACTCTAGAGCTTTCTGTTGGTCTCCCAATTCTGAGTAGACATGGCCAATGCTGATTAGAGTAACAGCTTGCCCAGGGCGATCGCCCACAGCTTGGCTGATGGGAAGAGACTGGCCGTAATGCTCTAGGGCTTTCTGTTTTTCTCCCACTTCTGAATAGACAATACCTATGTAGTTAAGGGTACGAGCTTCTTGTTCACGTTGACCTATAGCCCGGAACAATTTAAGGGACTGGTTGTAAGAGTCTAAAGCTGTTTGTTTCTCTCCCAATTCTGAGTAGACTCTACCAGCAGAAATCAGGGCGAAGGCTTCAACAGAGCGATCGCCTATTTCTCGACTGAGGGGAAGAGATTGGTTGTAATAATCTAGGGCTTTCTGTTTCTCTCCCAAACCTGAATAGACATTGCCAACGACGATCAAGGTGAAAGCTTGCCAACGGCGATCACCTATTTCCTGGCTCAAAGAAAAGGACTGATTATAATACTCTAGCGCTTTCTGCTGTTCTCCAAATTCTGCGTAGATCATGCCAATACCTAGAAGGTTGTAGGCTTCTTTTTGGCGATCGCCTATTACCCGGCTCAAAGAAAGGGACTGATTGTAATAGTCTAGGGCTTTCTGTTTTTCTCCTAAAACTGAGTAGACTCTGCCGATGTTGGTGAGGGTGACAGCTTCCCCTGAACGATCGCCCACAGCCCGTTTCAGTGGAAGCGACTGGCTGTAATACTCTAGCGCTTTCTGTTTTTCTCCCAAATCTGAGTACACCTCGCCGATGTTGTTTAGGGTGACAGCTTCCCCAGCGCGATAGCCCCCGGCCCGAAACAGCTTTAACGCTTCTTCATATTTGGCGAGTGCTTTTCTTAAAGATTCCGCCGTCCCCTCCTGGTAAAGTTGAGCCCCTTCTTTCAAAGCTCTTTCAGCAGCCGCCGCCGCAGGATTTCCCCCTCCCTGCTGCGATACCCCTTGACTAATTTTAATCGCACTGGGTGCAGCTACCGCCGGGACTCCTAGCAAAATCAGAGCACTTACAGCGAGTCCGCAACGCCCCCAAACCAACAGCGTGAGATTCATAAACACCTGCTCAAACAAGACCTTGTTAACCGGTATCATAGTCGATCGCAGCTTGTCAGGTGCGCTTTCCCTTCCGGCGTGCCGATTACATCGGGGGCATATTGTGCCATCCCGTCGCTGCACGTAGTGCCGCACCTTCCAAGCGCGATCGTCCGCATCGGATTTGCCTCCGCGAAGGTTAAAAGTCATAATTGTAATTTTTACGCTATTCTCAACTCAGTATTTTTAAATTAGCGATCGCCCCCAAACCTAGCATCTACTATTTTCTGATGTTTTATGAACCCCAACAAAAAACACTCTCACAAATCAATTTTTGTTTTTGCCCTGGGAATGCTCGGTGTGTTCCTCTTTTCCTTAACTCTACGCTTTTGGCAACTCGAGCGATTTAACACTTTAGTATTTGACGAGGTTTATTACGCGAAATTTGCCAACGACTATCTCACCAAAACTCCTTTTTTCAACGCTCACCCGCCGCTGAGCCAGTACATAATTGCGATCGGCATTGCGATCGGCACTCACCTTCCCTTCGGCAAAACAGCCGTCAACAGTATGGCTGGCTCCCTGCTTTCCCCTTGGGATTACCGCTGGCTGAATGCTCTCACAGGTTCCTTTATTCCCCTAGTTGGGGGAGCCCTAGCTTATCAGCTAGTTCGGCGGCGCACCTTTGCTTTTATTGCTGCTTTATTTATCGCCTGCGACGGTCTGTTTTTAGTTGAGTCTCGCTACGCACTGAACAACATTTATCTAGTTTTATTTGGGATTTTAGGTCAGTTATTTATTTTAAAATCCGTAGAAGCCGACGGCAAAAAGCGCTGGCTTTTGCTGGTAATCGCCGGGATAGGTTTCGGCGCATCTGCGGCTATCAAATGGAACGGATTATGGTTTCTTTTCGGTACTTATCTAATTTTAATCTGTGCTTGGGCAGTTCGTTTTATCCAGGGTAACAGAGGAAATGAAGAACAAAGCCGCGAGGTAGATTCCCCTCTAATTCCTGCCGAAAGTCCCGTACAAAAACTGACTAAACTCAATTTTATAGAACTCTGTTTGAGTCTAGCTATTATTCCTATTCTAGTTTACAGCATCTGTTGGATTCCTCACCTGCACTTTAATCCAACTCCCAATTTCTGGCAGATGCAAACGGAAATTTTGACTTATCACCAGCGGATTAAAAGCGGCCCGGATGTACATCCTTACTGTTCCACATGGTACAGTTGGCCTCTGATGCTGCGCCCCATAGTTTACTTCTACAAAACTGCTAGCAGCAATGCCCAACCCGATCCGGTTTTGCCACCTTTACCTGAAGGTGCAACTCAGGCAATTTTTGACGTTCACGCAATGGGAAATCCATTGCTTTGGTGGCTGTCAACCTTAGCTTTACTGCTAGTAATAGGAGTTTTAGTTCACCGGATTTTGGTGTGGCTGCAAACGCGCAGCGAGGCTTCTGTTGACACGATAGAACAGCAGCGACCGATTTTGTTTCCGCCGACTGCTGAAATGTGGCTGGGGTTATATTTAATAGTTAATTGGGCCGCTAATTTGCTGCCTTGGATGAAGGTGACTCGCTGCATATTTTTGTACCATTATATGGGCTGTTCTGTGTTTGCAGCCTTAGCACTTGCTTGGTGGGTTGACAGGTGGCTGCACAGCCCTCAAACTCGACTCCGAGGGATGGGGGTAACAATTATTTTTCTGGTTTTGGGTGCTTTTATTTTCTGGATGCCTATCTATTTGGGACTGCCTTTGTCGAAGTGGGAATTCGATATTCGGATGTGGCTTCCTTCTTGGGTTTAAGTTAGAAATAATTCTTTTATTAGCGGGCAAGATGCCCGTTACACAAAGAAAATTAAGTTTTGTGGAACAGGCATCTTGCCTGTTCCTAACCAAGGTGCAAGATGCCCCTTCCACAAGAAAATTAAGTTTTGTGGAACAGGCATCTTGCCTGTTCCTAACCAAGGTGCAAGATGTAAGTTATAACATTTATTACCAAGGTAAGTTTGCAAAAGCGAGCATTATTTTTGATAGAGTGCTCGATAAACTGGTTCGCCCCGTTTCAGAGTCGCAATTTCTCTTTCAGTAGCCACAGGCAGGGGATTTTCGGCTAACCATTCGCCACCATTTTGACGTTGAAAACTGGGGTGAGACGAAAAGCGATCGCACATTTCTCTTTCTACTTCTTCAATATCTGACTGAATAAAAACTTCGCCACCAATTCCCAGATAAATTGCCAATTCATTAACTAATTCCTGCTGCACGACCCGCCGTTTGTGGTGCTTTTTCTTGAACCACGGATCGGGAAATTGAATGCTAACTCGCTGCAAAATACCTGCGGGTAAAGTTTCTAAAATTGGTTTGAGAGAACTATTCGCATTGCAAAACAAATAGTGCAAATTTGTCAAGCCTTTTTCGTCCCGCCAAAGATTCGCCTCTTCTACCAGAGGTTCCCGAATTTCTAATCCGAGAAAGTTCCAGTCTGTTTGAATTTGCGCCATGTGCCACAAAAACCGTCCTCTGCCGCAGCCGATATCTAAATGCAGCGGTAAATTTAAGTCGGCATAGATTTGAGTCCAATCCGGGGGACTTGCAGATGCTTGATATCTAATTGATAGGGGATTGACGTGTTCCCGCACTCTTACTCTTGCCAATTTTGATGTCTCCTGAATGTAATTTTGAACCGCTGATGAAGGCAGATTAACAGGGATTAACACAGATAAATATTGATTTTTGCGATGTTGTCTAATACTTTTTAGTTAATGAGCAATTAAAAAATGTCCCTCGGCAATTTTTAGTTGCTCATTATTGCATTAGGCTTCTGGTTCAATGCCTGCTGCTCTTAATTGCGCGGCTAGTCGATCGGCTCGCTGCCGTTCCCTTTCTACCATCTCTACTCCCCACAATAACATCTCTCCGCTCTCATCCCACCACCGCAGCCAATATCCGGTTCTTTCCGCCTTTGTTCCCTGCCAAATACCTCGAAATAATCCAACTCCCGGAATACAATAACGATTGTTTGAATCCGGCTGCTGTACTTGATATTGTCCTAATGAATTCAACTGATAGACTTCGAGAACTCCGGCGGCAGGTTCAAAAAGTGCATAGATGGGCACTCGCAATACTTGCTCGTAAAAAAACTATTTTCCCGGCGGATACGGTGGTTTTATCGAATATTCATCGTTGGGACTAGCTGACAAAAATTCCATCACAATCGCCGGAATTTTTCCTTCTAAATTCGGAGTGTAACTGCGGCGAATTTCTTGACTAGAAAGCGGCTGGACGTTGCGGGCATAAAACCAATCGGGAGCTTTAATAACTAACTTGCTATCTACAGTCGCACAAATGCCCATATTTGGGGCAATTAATATTCCTGTTACAATTAGCCCAGCGATTTCTAAGATTTCTCGCAAGGCGGCGGCTAGCAAGGGTTGGTCGATGTTTTCTACTGGTTCCTCGTCTAAAATGAAGTCGTCTGGCAATTTTTCCCAGGTAATTTTTAAGTCGGCTGTACTGGCTGCCACGGTATTTTACCTCTTACGGAGATTACTGGAGCGCGGCTCGCAATACTTCGCGATGAAAGAGCGATCGCTCTACTATAAATTTTATCCTGTCTGGCGATAAGGCGTCGCCGTTAGCATAGTGTTCGATCCAGGTTTTGCTGATTAAATAAGGATCGTCTGGCAATTCTGATAATAAGTATCCCGGCATTTCTAGCTCTTCCATTAACTGGCTGACTTTCGGATCGTAGCTGAGGGCAAAACAGCGACATTCTTCGGATGCTGCCATAATTAAACTGTGATAGCGCATCCCGATCGCCATTTCGACTCCCCGGAACACTCCTTTCAATTTTCTCGGATCGTCTAAACTGAGGATGCGGCTCCTTTTGGGCAGGGCTTCGTGTAAATGTTTCGCAATTTCTAAGTCGTGAGACGCTTGAAAAGGCAGCAGCAAAATTAAGGTGCGAGTTGCTTTTTGAAAGTCAACTAAAGCTTGAGTTAAGATTGACAAACGAGCGGGAGTTAGTGTATAATGAGAACGCAAACAAACAGCAACTCGGGGCGCAGGTAAATCCCACAAACCTGACACGGGAGAATTCTCCAAAGCCCACACGGGATCGGGCGCTAAAGTAAAGGGAATTTGCCAATCTGCAAGTAAAGTAGCTGAGCCTTTATCGCGCACGCTGACGGCGGTGCATCCAGCAAAACAGCGCTGAGATAACTTGCGAGTCATTTCGCGCTTTAAAGGGCCAATTCCCTGGGCCCAAGCAACAGTTTTTAAGCCCATCCGCTGCGCTAATCCCATCAAACCCCCATAATAGAAAGGGCTCACAATGCTAGTAGCGTCTTGGATTAAACTGCCGCCGCCCCAGATTAGGGCGTCAGAGGTGCGGAGTGCTTCGAGAACTTGAAACGCATTCATGCGATCGCGCGCAGCTACCCCGTACCGCTGATTTGTCTCGACAGGATTGCCAGACAGGACGATCGGCGTCACGCCCTCTGGTAACATTTGCAGTAGGGATGCCAACAGCGCCTCGTCGCCGCCGTTGCCTTTACCGTAATAGCCGCACAAAATTGCTCGCATTTCTACTCTTTTATTTGTTTGTGATGGGGAATCTAACTATTTTAGATTTTAGATTTTAGATTTTAGATTTTTTTGAGATTTGAAATTTGAAATTTGATACTACTACCAAAAAAATGCTACTGTCAGCAAGCTTCAAGGCTTTACGTCATCAGTCAGCTCAAATCGCAAATCTAATAAAATCTCGAATCGCTAATCTAGAATTGTATGACGCATCATACTTTATATGACAATTGCGTAAGTCCCGATCGATAAATCTTTCATCATCGTTCAGAATACAAAAAATGCACGCTTTGTCAATTCCCACCTGGATTATTCACATATCTAGCGTCGTCGAGTGGATTGCCGCCATCTGGTTAATTTGGACTTACGGCGAAGTCACTCAAAACCGAGCTTGGTGGGCCCTTTCCGCCGCAATGCTGCCCGCTCTCGTTAGCGCTATGTGTGCCTGTACGTGGCACTATTTTGACAACTCCCCAGCCCTAGAATGGATTGTTACCCTGCAAGCGGCGATGACTCTCTTCGGCAATTTTACTCTGTGGGCGGCGGCTTGGTGGATTTGGCGATCGGCTCAGCCAGCCGAGAAAATTAAAGATTAAAAAAAGGAGAAACTAAGTGAAAAATAGCACTATTTGGGCAACATTTACGGCAAGTTCACTTTTGTTAGCTGCGGGATTTTTGCTTCCCAGCCAAGCCAGCAACAACCGAGTACAAGTCGCCCAACAGCCTAACTGCAAAAGTCCTCAAACCACGCTAGACATGAATATCTGTTCTAGTCAAGAGTTTAAAGCAGCCGATACAAAGCTCAATCAATTATATCAGCAACTTAGGCCAAAACTCAACAGCAAACAGCAGCAAAGATTGACGGTTGCACAGCGTAGTTGGCTGAAGTTTCGTGATGAAACTTGCAATTATGAAGCAGGGAAGTTTGAAGGCGGTTCTGTGGCTGCTTCTACTTACGGTTATTGCAGAGCGAGGGTGACACAAGAACGGGTTAAAGACTTGGAGCGTTATTTGGAACAAGCAAATGTGTAAAAGTTCGATCGCGAGCGAGAATAATTTACCCATTAAATCATCAATACCGCGACAACCTCATCTTTTGCACTTATAGAAGCCCCAGCACAAACCAGCTCAAGAGTGATATAAAGCTTTGTTTTTTATTTTACGCTTTGACACGCCGATGGTGTAAAATCTAAATTCTCAAATCTTATATTTTAAATCCCTATGTCCTTCGTTGGTTTGCACATTCACAGCGATTATAGCTTACTAGATGGGGCGTCTCAGCTACAGCAGCTCGCAGAACGGGCGGTGGAATTGGGGATGCCCGCGATCGCCCTTACAGACCACGGGGTGATGTACGGGGCGATCGAGCTAATCAAAGTTTGCCGAAATAAAAATATTAAGCCGATTATTGGCAATGAAATGTATGTCGTCAACGGCGATATAGAAGTAAAAGTTCGAGGTAGAAGAAAATACCATCAAGTTGTTTTAGCTAAAAATACCCAAGGTTATAAAAACCTCGTCAAACTAACCACAATTTCCCATTTAAAGGGAATGCCTGAAAGAGGTATTTTTGCCCGACCTTGCATCAACAAGGAACTGCTAAAACAATACTCCGAAGGTTTAATTGTCACCAGTGCTTGTTTGGGCGGGGAAGTTCCCCAAATGATTCTGCAAAACAAGCTAGATGCTGCCCGTGAAGTAGCCACATGGTATAAAGAAGTATTTGGGGAAGATTACTATATAGAAATTCAAGACCACGGTTCCCAAGAAGACCGCATGGTGAATGTTGAAATCGTCAAAATTGCCCGCGAACTCAACATCAAAATAATTGCTACAAACGATTCTCACTACATTTCTTGCAACGACGTAGAAGCACACGACGCTTTGCTGTGCATCAACACCAACAAACAGATTGAAGAAGACAAGCGGATGCGCTACAGCGGTACCGAATATCTGAAGTCTGCGGACGAGATGGCGCAACTGTTTCGAGACCATTTGGATGATGAAACAATCAAAGAGGCGATCGACACCACATTAGAAGTCGCAAATAAAGTAAAATCCTATGACATCATGGGGGAATACCGCATTCCCAACTATCCAATTCCCCCAGAACACACAGCAGATACCTATGTCGAAGAAGAATCCTGGAAAGGACTATTAGAACGCCTCAAATCTCGAAGCCGCAACGAAATTCCCGCCGTCTACAAAGAACGGCTGGAATACGAACTAAAAATGATTCAGCAAATGGGTTTTTCCACATACTTTCTAGTAGTTTGGGACTACATGAAATATGCCAGGGACAACAACATTCCCGTAGGGCCGGGACGCGGTTCAGCCGCAGGTTCCCTCGTAGCATACGTCTTGAAAATCACTAATATTGACCCCGTGCATCACGGACTGCTATTCGAGAGATTTCTCAATCCAGAACGCAAATCTATGCCAGATATCGATAGCGACTTCTGCATAGAAAGACGCGATGACATGATTAAATACGTTACTCAAAAGTATGGCGAAGAGCGCGTCGCCCAAATTATTACTTTCAACAGAATGACATCAAAAGCTGTTTTGAAAGATGTTGCCAGAGTTTTAGGCATTCCCTACAAAAAAGCAGACGAAATGGCAAAATTAATTCCCGTGTCCCGGGGAAAACCGGAAAAACTTAAAGTCATGATTTCCGACGACACACCTGCACAGGAATTTAAAGATAATTACGAAAATACAATTTGCATAAATGCCGAAACTGGGACAGAAGTCCCAGTTCGTCAGTGGATTGACATGGCGATTCGGATTGAAGGAACAAACAAAACCTTTGGCGTTCACGCAGCGGGCGTAGTGATTTCTTCTGACCCGCTAGATGAAATTGTACCGCTGCAAAAGAACAATGAAGGTGCTGTAATTACCCAGTATTACATGGAAGATTTGGAAGCACTAGGTCTGCTAAAAATGGACTTTCTGGGCTTAAAAAATTTGACAACGCTCCAGCAAACTGTTGTTAATATTAAGCACACCCAAAATATAACTGTCGATCCGGAAAGCCTACCTTCTGATAATGAGCGCAAAGCTCAAGAGACTTTTGGCAGAATCAAAAAGTTACCCGATGATGTAGATAAAACTTATAGACTTTTAGAAAGAGGAGATTTAGAAGGTATTTTTCAGCTAGAATCCTCTGGAATGCTTGATGTAGTGAAAAAACTCAAACCTTCCTGTCTGGATGATATTTCTTCTATTTTGGCACTTTACCGACCAGGACCGCTGGATGCAGGTTTGATTCCTCAGTTTATTGACTGCAAGCACGGTAAAACAGTTGAGTACGATCATCCGCTATTAGAACCAATTTTAAAAGAGACTTACGGAACGCTTTGTTTTCAAGAGCAAATTATGCGGATGGCTCAAGATTTGGCGGGCTATTCTTTGGGGCAAGCTGACTTGCTGCGGCGTGCAATGGGTAAGAAGAAAGCTGATGAAATGCAGAAGCAAAAAGAAACGTTTATCGACGGCGCAACTAAGAATGGAGTGAGTCAAAGAATTGCTGAAAAGTTGTTCGCGCAGATGCTGCAATTCGCGGAATATTGCTTTAATAAATCCCATTCAATGGCCTATGCCTATATCACTTATCAAACAGCTTATTTGAAGGCGAATTATCCTGTAGAATACATGGCTGCACTGTTGACTGCTAATAGGGGCGATCAGGATAAAGTACAGAGATATATCGCCAACTGTCTCAAACTGGGTATTGAGGTTGAGCCGCCAGATGTTAATAGCTCGGAACTTACTTTTACACCGCTGCCTAAACAGATGACTGGCTCTGCAAAAGATAAAATTTTGTTTGGGGTTTCGGCTGTTAAAAATGTGGGAGAAGCGGCGATTGAAAATATTTTGGCGGCGCGGCAGGAAGGGGGTAAGTTTAAATCGCTGCCGGATTTGTGCGATCGCGTAAATCTCCATTCTGTCAACCGCCGCGCTTTAGAAGCTTTAATTCAATGCGGTGCTTTTGACAAAATTGACAAAAACCGCAAGCAATTAGTAGACGACCTCGAAGGGGTGATGAAATGGGCCGGGGACCGCAAAAGAGATCGAGAAAGCGGGCAAGGTAATCTCTTTGATTTGTTAGGTACGAATAGCTTTGGTAAGTCGGTCAATACCTATGAGTCGGCACCAAAAGCTAAATTGGTAAAAGATTATGACAAACAGGAAAAATTGCGTTTAGAAAAAGAATTGCTGGGCTTTTATGTATCAGAACATCCCCTAAAGTTTCTCATGCAAGTAAACCAAGACCCAGATGTTGTGACTCTCGAACAGTTAGCAGATAAAAAGGGGAAAGTATCAGTTATTGTCATGCTCAGCGCTATCAAACTTGTAGTGACAAAAAAAGGCGAGGCGATGGCAATTTTGCAATTAGAAGATTTGACACATCAAATAAAAGCTGTTGTGTTCCCCAAGGCTTACGAACAAGTGAAACCTTATATTGTAGAGAATGCTATCTTACAGATTAGTGGAAAAATCGAGAAAGATGGGGAGGAAATTCAGATAATTGTAGACACTGCAAAGCCGGTTGAAACAGTACAGGTTACAGAGGAAATCGAGAGGACGGAATCGCAAATAAACAACTCTTGGCTGACGGAACCAGTCAACGTTGTACGATCGACAAAACCTGTCGAAGTTTTAGAAATGGTGATTGTCAAGCTGACACCGCAGCAAGTACAAGACGGGGAAAAACTCAATGACCTCAAAGCCCTTTTGGAAGAACTTTCCGATGGGGGAGAAGATGCTAGCGTTTCTGTGGGGGGAATTGTTGTCGGTGAATATTCCTGTCAACCCTTTCGCATTAACCGTCAATTGTGGGTGCAAAATGGCGAGGGAACTGTTAGCCGTCTCAAGTCGGCTAAATTTGATGCTTGGGTTTTTCCTCTAGACAATCGCGGGGATGCTGCGGTGTTTCGAGAAATGCGATCGCAACTTAATGTACATTCTTGGGCCAGTCGTTTACTTGACACTGACACCGATCGCCTTCACAAGTATGTCACTTATCTCGCCCAACTAAACAGACGCCCGCCAAACTAACACTTCGCCGCCATCCCCACCGGTGACTAAAGTTTGACCGTCAGGACTAAAAGCCACCGGATTGCACCCAGCAAGAGAGCACAAACATTCTCCTGTTTCCAGGTTCCAGAGTTTAACCGTACCGTCTCGACTGCCGCTAGCCATAATTTCGCGATCTGTACTAATCGCCACTGAAATCACCGCATCAGAATGCCCCCTCAAAGTATTAATCAATTCCCCTGTATCGGCATTCCACAATTTAACAGTAGCGTCGGCACTTCCACTGACAATCATCTTGCCGTCTTGACTAAATGCGATCGCATAAACCCAATCTGAATGACCGAAAAAAGTCCGTACACTCTCCCCAATACCTACCAGCCACATCTTGATAGTTGTGTCAGCACTGCCGCTGGCAAGCATCATACTTTGAGGGCGGAAACTAACAGATAAAACCTTGTCAGAATGTCCCGAAAGTTTTTGAACCAATTCTCCGTTGCGCTGGTTCCACAATTTAATACTCTTGTCGCCGCTGCCACTCGCAATCGCTCCAGAGTCGCAACTAAAAGCCACCGAGTACACGGGGCCGTACCGGTGACTGTACGGCGAACCAAAATCGCTATAAAATTCGCGAATCATCGCCTTTTTATCCAGCTTCCACTCAATGACTTTTCTGTCAAAACTGCCGCTAACCAGCATTCTCCCGTCTGGGCTGATTGCCACAGCATCAACCGTTGCGGAATGGCCGAAAAAAGTATGGATGAATTCACCTGTTTGCAGGTTCCACAGCTTAATTGTTTTATCATCGCTGGCGCTAGCGAGAATATTGCCTTGAGGATTAATAACAACAGCATTAACCGAGGCTGAATGACCCTGGAGAATGCGATCGCGCCGCCAGTTATTAGACGACAATAATCTCGGATTGCCAGCGGATGGCGCAACATGAATCTTCTGGGGCGGGGCGGCCGAGACGGCGGTTGCTTTATTGGGCTGCGAGTTAGTTACTGGCGAATTAATAGCTATTTTTGTTGGCGAATTATAACTGATTTGAGAGCGGGAATATTGCCCAACATTTACCAAGTCTTGCAACACTTCAGCAGCGGATTGATATCGCTCTCTTACCGAATCTTTGAGCAATTTGTTCAAAATAGTGGCTAATTTTTGGCTGACTTTTATGCCTTTTTGCGCCAAGTGCGATCGCCAAATCCATTTGCATTCTAAAGCATCAAACAAATCCTTCAATACCGCCCCAGTTAGCAGGTGAATGCAGGTAACACCCAAACTGTAAAGGTCGCTCGCTGGATACGCCTTGCCGCTGCGAATTTGTTCTATCGGCGCATAGCCAGCAGTTCCAGTTATCGTCCCAGTTTGCGCTTCAGAAAGGCCGGTAATGTGCTTAGCAACTCCAAAATCAACTAGCACAAACTGACCCCCCCTGGCATTCCCCTGTACAGCAGGAGATTCAGCGACAATTAGCCCTTTCATACCACCAGAAGATTGAGGTATATTTGCCCCTCCTTTTCCTTTACCAGGAGTCGAGCTGCCATATTCCGCCGCCCACAAGGTTTGGGGAGTTCTCCGCACAATATTTTCCGGCTTAATATCCCGATGAATCACCTGCTGCTCGTGAACAAATTGCAAAACAGGCAACAAATTGATCAACAATTCCCAAATCTGTTCCTCGCTAAAAGCTCCCCGCTGCTGCAACTCCTGAAACAAATTATTTCCCTCGATTAACTCTTCCACAAGATACAGACGTTTGGCTTGTTCAAAAGAAGCCAGCAAACTTGGAATCTGCGGGTGTTCTCCGAGTTCGTGCAGTCGGTGAGCTTCTTGTTTGAACAGTGCAGTTGCCTTTTCTAATTCGGCTTTTTCTTGAACTTGGGGAAAAAATTGTTTGATGGCGCAGGGAGTTTTCAACCTATCTTCATCGACAGCTAAAAAAGTTCTGCCAAATGTTCCTTCACCGATAGGTTGAAGAGCACGGTAACGCTCTTTCAGCAGCAATTTTGAGCCGCACGCCAGACAAAAATTGGTTGAGTCAGCATTCTGCGGCTTTTGGCAATGGGGATTGAGGCAATAGCTCATCTTTTTTCCGGCCTGGAGATTCCCACCACAGCTAAACTTAGCAACATGGTAGTTTGTTTCCACTCACGCTCAGAGCACCATTCTCGATAATACCTGAGAAACTCGCTTTCTTAACCCAAAATCTCGGCTCTCAAGTTGAGCCCGTGGCAAGAAACCAAGGTGAGGACACTAGAAGTGCTTGATGTGAGTTTCCATATATTCTAATGCTTTCCTAAAATTTTGCAGGTTGGCGGCTCACAAACTGGTATGTCAACAGTTAACTGTTAACTACAGCTCTTCTGGAGCATTTATGCGGAGAGCAAATACCAAACTGAGATGATCCCGGCTATTCTCCCCCATCTAAAAGACACTCTTGCTCCTCGCCGCCCTTCTGTGAGGATGCTTTGGCTTTAATCACCGCTTCTCTAAAGCCTAAAACTAATAAAATATTGGCAAGTGTTAAAAATAGTTCTGCAGAACCGTGCAGCCAATCGACATTTGCTAGCGACTCGTTGTAGGCAACTTTTGCGTAAATTGCGGCGGGAATCGTCACCGCTACAAAAACGAGAGTGCCGTAAAATCCCATCAGAGCTAAACGGGGTGTTTTTCCCGATCGAGTCAAAAACCAGAGAAATCCCAAGTAGGGAAATAGAGACAGAACAAATAAAGTTTCTTTGGAAATCATTAGTAATTCGTGAGCAACCAGATACTATGATAAATTAAAAAGTCAAAAATTAGTGTGAATAATTTTTAACTTTTAATGGGTAGTTTTTAATATTTAATTAGACAGATTCACCCGTTTCTATCAAACCGCTATAGAATCACCCAAGACCACAACTCTTAACCCAAGCCGCAGCAGGTGGGCAGTATTCACAACCCCTCACCCACGCGGAGACAAAACCCGTCACTTTTCCCCTAACACCGTTTTTATAATAACACATTTTTCACCGTGCCAGTCTGTTAATTGTCCCTCACTCCAAAGCTACCCAGCAATTAGAAATAGAGACGGTTCCAAAGTTTTATGTCTGCTAGGCATCAAGCAATCATCGTTCAAAACCTCTAAATCAAAGCAGTTATTTCTATCTGCTGCCAGAATTTCATTCAGCTTAGCATCAAAATCAAAACACGGCCCGCAATCCCAAACTTTGAGTTCCAACCGTCCGTTAAACACCCAAATTTCCAGTTGAACAGGAGTTTCTACTGGCAAATTTTTGTGAGCGTGGCGAACTGCATTAGTGAAACCTTCAGCCAGCGCCAACTGAAACTTCCACCAAACCTCATTGGGGAGCGATATATCTTTCAACTGTTCAAACCACAACAAAACTTGAGTTAAAGCCTTGACATCTGTGGTGACTTGCAGGCTAATATGTTGAACACAAGTTTCATGCAGCTCTTCTTCCTGCTCTGTTTCAGTCTGCCAATCCCAAGTGTTTAATAAATTCATTAACCCATCTAAAACGCTAGCTTTTTTTATATTTTGGGAGCGATCGCGACTTTCTACTTCGTAGCTTTTGCTCAGCGACAAACAATTTCGATTGTCGAGAGTCCGGGTGTAACTGATCTCGTCTGCAATCTGCCACATGAGTTTGATCCCCCTGCCACCTTCTGCAAGTTGATCTATGCTGTTCGACATCTATTTTCCTCGTCTGAAACTATTAGCTGTACCCTATTTTCCCACCCGCCGAGACACGTAGTATTTGTTTTATACTTGCTTGCTCGGTATTATTTCGGGGATCACACAAAAATGCTATCTTTTTTACAGAAGGCAGCGCATCAGCAATATGTCTTAAGAGTCTAAGCCAATTGGCTTATTTACCGATCGCCTGTACGGAGAACGATCGCCCTACGCAGCACAATCCAACTGCACTAAGTACAAATACTTATTTGTTGTCGGAGTCAGCCACTTGCCTGGGCCGTCACAAGCTCCAGAATCCCTGGGATTGAGCGTGGGCTTCGGGCCGTTGGAAGCGGGAAGGGAGCCTGGAAGTGTTCTCATCCCAAAGGCGTAAGCCATATCCGTGAGGGCGATCGAACCTTACACCGTCGAGCCGCGTCAATCCACTAGACTAGGACTTACGCAAACAACCCGGTTTCTGCTTAGGATCGTGAATTAAATAATTTGCATCAGCCTGTGGGATGGGCCAGAAAGCCCGTCCCTTATAGACGGGCGAGACGCCCATCTCACAAGAAAATCACGCATTGCAGGTTATTTAATTCTCATTCCTTAGAATATTGGGTTTGAGAGCGAGAAATTAACGCGGAAACCGGGTTTTTGGACCCGCGCGTGTAAGTCCAGCAGACAACTCGGTGATGAAAGGCAGTTACAGGACTTACGCAGACCATGACCAAAATCAAACTTAAAATTCTGACGGCAGCGATAATGCTACTCCCATTTTGCGCCGCACTTCCCTTATCAGCTCAAAATCTGTCTCTAGTCAAGCGGCTGCTAGAAACCAGAGGATGTCCCGGATGCGACTTATTTGGCGCTTCCTTGAGCCGTGCAGATTTGTTTGGCGCTTCCTTGAGCCGCGCCACTCTCAGCAGGGCCGACTTAGTTGATGCCGACTTGACTGCGGCTGACTTAATGGAAGCTAATTTAAACAACGCCAACATGAGAAACGCCTTGTTGGCCGACGCCGACCTCAGCAAAGCCGACATGAGCAGGGCAGACATCAGGGGAGCCAACTTAGAAAATGCCAACCTCAGCGAGAGTTTTCTGCGAGACGCATCCCTCCAGTTGGCTAATTTAAAATGCAGTAATTTGAGCGCCGCCAAACTAAGTAGAACCGACCTGAGAAATGCCGATTTAGCTGGTGCAAGTCTCCGCGGTGCCGACCTCCAAGAAGCCGATTTAAGCGGTGCAAATCTCAGCGGGGCCGACCTTAGAGCGGCCGACTTGAGGGATGCTAGATTGAACAAAGCTAATCTTACAGATGCCAATCTCTGCGGCGCCCGGATGCCAGACAGAAAAATATCTCGGCGCGGCTGCGAAGTTAAGAAAGAACAAGCGATAAGCACGAACAATTACTGCAATTATTGCTATGCCTTGAATGACTGGTGGCTGAATGTGTTAAGGTTGAACTAAGCGGTATCATCGGGATAACTGCTCCGCTTTAGATATGTACTGTTAGAAAGGCGAGCAGGCGGTACATATATCAAACTTAACCTGTTACCGCCAATAGCTTTTATCTACTTTGAAGAACCTAAAAATTGGCTCAGTATTTGCAGATATTCTGCGCCCCCGATCTGTGCCACATTAGTGTGACCTCCATCAGGAACTATGTAAAGCTGTTTGGGCTCCGGTGCGGCCTCAAACATTTTTTTGCTCATTTCGACTGGAACTACATTGTCAGCAGTCCCGTGAATAAAGAGCACGGGCATTTGCAGGCGATCGACTTTTGAAAGAGAATCAAACCGCTGTGTCAGCAAAAAATCGATCGGAAACATCCAAAACAGCCCTTTTTGGAACTCCACCATCGCCCGCGTCGAAGTAAAAGAGCCTTCTACAATTACCCCTGCCGCCTCCGGGTGACGCACGGCTAGATCGATCGCGATCGCCCCTCCCAAAGAATGACCGTAGATATAAATTTGATTCGGGTTAATCCCCCGCTGTTTCACCAAATAATCCCAAGCAAGTTGAGCATCCTCATAAACCTGAGATTCACTCGGAAAATCGCCCTGGCTTTTTCCATAACCACGATAATCCATCACAAATACCGACAAACCTAATCGATGAAATCGATAAGCGTGTTCGACATTTGCTCCCACATTTGAAGCATTGCCGTGCAGGTACAAAACTACCCCCCCTAACCCCCCTTTGTTAAGGGCGGGAACCGCAGCGATCGCCCGTTTGTCACTTTGGGGCGTAGCCAGAAACGACTCCCCCTTTCTCGCTCCACCCCTTGCTAAAGGGGAACTGGGGGGATTTTTCGAGGCAGGAATCCACCACCCGTGCACGGTGTCCACCCCACCTGTTTTAGTTGGAATTGGCAGCCAAACATCTTGATATTTCAACTGGAAATCATCTGGCGTAGTTTCGATCGCCCGCGCGGGAAAAAAGATAAACTTACCTTGCGCTACAAATAGGAATACACAAGCAGCAGAATAAGCAACGGTCAAAACTATCCCAAAAGCTATTAGCGATTTAGACAAAAGGAATACTAGCAACTTGTTCATAGATAGAGCACGCGGGAAAGTAGAGATCGCTCAAAAGCTAATGGCAAATGATTAATTCAGACAATTAGCCAAGATCGATTACTAACTTCCGCCGCAGCATTCCGGCGATTTTCAAAAATTAATCCAATTCCGGGTGGTGTAAGTGCCAATTCGTAGACTGTTCGTAAGCGTGAGCCACTTGAAACAACCGAGATTCTTGCAAAACATTACCAATCAGTTGTATACCCACCGGCAGTCCTTTATCATCAAATCCGCAGGGCAAACTCAAAGCTGGCAAACCAGCAAGATTCACGGGAATAGTCATCAAATCTGACAAATACATACTCAGGGGATCATTGAATTTTTCGCCTGCCTTAAATGCGGTAGTAGGAGCCGTGGGACAGACTAAAACATCAACTTGAGAAAAAGCTTTTTCAAAGTCTTCTTTAATCAAAGTCCGAACTTTTTGAGCTTTTAGATAATAGGCATCGTAATATCCAGCCGACAATACGTAAGTGCCGATCGCAATCCGGCGTTTAACTTCCGCACCGAACCCTTGAGAGCGGGTTTTGGCATACATATCCAAAAGATTATCGGGATCTGGAGATCGGAAACCGTACTTCACTCCATCATATCGCGCCAAATTTGCCGAAGCTTCCGAGGGAGCAATGATGTAGTAAGTGGGCAAACCGTAGCGAAACCGGGGACAAGAAATGACTTGAATTTCTGCGCCCAATTGTTGAAATTGCTCGATCGCCTTAGTAACAGCGTCTTTAACCCCCGATTCCAGCCCTACACCAAAAGTTTCTTTAATTACACCAATTCTAATCTGACCCTTTGGTCGCAAACTGGGTCTTAAAGCTTGAGCGTAGTCAGGAATTGGGACATTAAGACTCGTGGAATCTCTCGAATCATAACCCGCGATCGCCCCCAACAAAATCGCCGTATCCTCAACATTCCGGCCAAAGGGCCCGATTTGATCGAGTGAAGAAGCATAGGCCACCAAACCGTAGCGAGAAACCAACCCATAAGTCGGTTTCAGCCCCACCAACCCGCAAAAAGCAGCAGGTTGGCGGATTGAGCCCCCAGTATCCGAACCCAAACTCACGACGCATTCTCCCGCGGCTACCGCTGCGGCCGAACCGCCAGAAGACCCTCCGGGCACGCGCTCCAAGTCCCAAGGATTCGCGGTAACTTGATAGGCAGAAGTTTCTGTCGAGCTCCCCATTGCAAACTCGTCCATATTCGCCTTACCCACAATCACCGCACCGGCTGCTTGGAGTTTCGAGACGACGGTGGCATCGTAGGGAGGAACAAAATTCTCCAAAATTCGAGAGGCGCAGGTTGTGGGAACGCCCTCGGTACACATATTATCTTTAACGGCGATCGGGATGCCGGCCAACAGCCCAATTTGCTCTCCGGCTGCGATTTGGGCATCCACTTTATGGGCCTGCGCCAATGCGCTGTCTGCCGTAACGCACAGAAAGCTTTTCAACTTCGGCTCTAGCTGGGTAATTCGGTCTAATGCTTCTTGAGTAATTTCCACAGCAGAGCGTTCTTTATTGACCAGTTGTCGGTGCAACTCGCGGATGGATGCCATGCTCGTACCTTTATCATTTCTACTTTGAGACAATACAGTTAATATAGCTGGCAATTGTACCTGCTTACAGCCCGAAGGCAAAGTCGGCTATTTTTGTGGCGAAAGTTCGAGCCTCAAAGAGGGCTCCGCTAACGGGCGATCGGTCATTTTATCTACAATAGATTAAATTCCCCAAATGCCACCGGACACAAAATAGCGATCGAGTTTTTTACCTAATCTTTTAACAAGCCAAGAAGGCAACTGTATCAGGACTGATGCAAAAAGTGGTTTGACGCGAGATTTATATGAGTAAGGGGTAAGGTGTGCAATGTGGCCGCTACATAATTAGGTTCTGCCTCCAAGAATGTATATGCAAGATCACAATCATTAGGAAATCCGTCATTCCCAATTCTGTAATCTAAATTATAAAATATTAGAATCCAGCTTCTCTTCGACGAAACCCAGCATTTAGGGTAGAAAAAGATGGCATAAAAAATAAACTAATCCCCGGTCATGACTGCTTTCTTCCCGGGAATCTTCAGACAACACTAAGAATTTATTTAAAGAAAAATTTTTAGTGTTGTGTTAGATACAATTTATTTTAAACAGCATATTTGGAAGCATCCAAAGCTGATTTTAAAAGAGATCAATTGCCTTTGGAAAATCCATAATAAACTAAAAATAGAAATTCTGATAATCTAATATTAGATTATTGCTGTATACTTCCTAATAATTAGGAGCAGATTATGAAGAGGACTTTTGTAGTCAAAAATTACTGAAAGTTATCAGTCATCCGAGTGAATTAATGAATGGCGACTGCGCGATCGAAGAAAATAGTGATCGACCTTTTCCGCTCCAGGCCCATTGTGCCAGAGGTGAAAAAGCCTGTCAGAAATCTGGGGCTCACAAAAAAGCTCGAAACGCTCACCGCCACGCCGAGGTCTTTTGTTGCGCGCACCTGCAAAAAAACAGCAGTCCTTCCTCAAGTGCGACTAGCTGCGTGCATTGGGGGTAAAAAAACCTACTTATTTGCCCGAACGATCCCCAGGAAAATAATTTCATCCGGAATTATCCCCAAAACCAAAGATATATGGTAAGAAGTTCCCGATGCCCCGTTGGAGGAATGCCACCTAAAGCTCACTTAGA
Organism: Microcoleus sp. Pol11C3; assembly: GCF_036701485.1. Classification (NCBI taxonomy): domain Bacteria; kingdom Bacillati; phylum Cyanobacteriota; class Cyanophyceae; order Oscillatoriales; family Microcoleaceae; genus Microcoleus; species Microcoleus sp. Pol11C3. The sequence goes on from NZ_JAUBQW010000004.1 coordinate 82,202, forward strand.
ATCCCACCTGACGGCAGAGGAACTCAAAATTCGCTACCGGCAGGCACAAAACACCACAGAGTCGCGCCGCTGGCACTTGCTGCTGTTAGTTTCCCGAAATTGGACTATCAAACAAGCAGCCCAAGTCGTAGGCCTCAACTACGACTACGCCAAAGAAATTGTCCAGCGCTACAACCGAGAAGGGCCTAACTCTGTGAGAAATCGCAGCGGAGACCGCCAGCCCCCTCCTGCCAAATCCTTGCTGAATCCTGAACAGCAGGAAGAACTGCGACAAGCGCTGCAAGGCCCTGCCCCCGACGGCGGAGACTGGACAGGCCCCAAAGTCGCTCGCTGGATTGCCGAAAAGATTGGTAGCGATCATGTCTGGCCCCAACGCGGCTGGGATTATCTCAAGCGGTTGGGTGCTGACTGGCGACGGCGGCGCAGAAAGTAGATAGTTAGCAATATTTAGAGGGGGTTGATTGCCTTCGTGCGATCGCTCCCTTTATTTTGGTTATTTTGCCACATTGGCGCGATCAAAACCATTTGAGATTTTAGATTTTAGATTTGTTCTCCTATCTAAAATCTCCCATCTAAAATCTCAAACCGTTTGACTGATGTAACAATAGCTGCTTATATAGAATTTGGTTGTGTTGAGGATGTTAAATATGCCAGAGTTCAGGCGTTTTTTGTCGATCGCCAACAAGATGGCGGCAGTAGTAGCCGGCATTGGACTGGTTCAGATGTTAACCATCGCAAGTTCATTCTCTCAATCATCTAGCCCGCGTTCCCTAGACGAACTCTACAAAACTCGCGATCGGCTCGTCACCGAATTAGAACAACCCCCCTCTCCCTCCCCAGAACCAACCCTGCTCTCGCGCTTAGTTCCCGTTGCCGCCAATCCTCAAGAACAACTGCTACAGCAGTTGCAAGCGGTGGAAGCTCAAATATTAGTAGAACAGAGGGCTAAGGACGACTTACAGCAAGCAGTCCGTTTAGCCAACAGAGCCGTAGAAACTAAACGGCAGCAAAATAAGTCGATCGAATCTTCGCAGCAAACTCAATTTTTATGGCATCAGGCCCTCAACAACTTGCAGGAAGTTCCTCAAAATTCATTTTTAGCTTCCCTCACTGCCTCGAAAACTAAAGAATACCGGGAAAATTTAACGCTAGCAACCTCTCAAGTGCAGCAAGCAAAATCAGATTTTTTGGCGGAGGTAGCCCGGGAAAGCGGTTTGTCTGAGCAAGCTTCGATCGGTGTTTGCAACCTTTCTAGAGAGTGCGTACACCTCCGGGGCGATGTGCCTCCTGTCAGTCCGGCCAGCTTAATTAAATTGCCGATTGCTGTCGCCCTGATGCAAAAAGTCGCAAAAGAAAAAATTAGTCTCAACCAGGAAGTATTTGTCAATGGGGGTAATTTCACCGAAGACTCATCTACGCAGATTTTGTCCCCTAAAAATTACCCGCTACACCTACTGTTAGAAGAAATGATTGATCGCAGCAGCAATACCGCCACCAATCAACTGATAGATTATTTGGGAGCAGATTACATCAATCAATTTTTAGATAATCGCGGCTACCAAGTCACCCGCGTCAACTTCAAATTAATGGGGGAAAAGATTATGCCCTCCAACCCCGGTTCTGGTCCCAACCGCCTGACTGCTAACGAACTCACCGAAATGATGGTGCAAATTTACAACGGCGAAACACCCGGTGCTAAACTATTAATAGAAACGCTCAACCGCCAGTACGATCACGCTCTGGGATTTGCCGCCTTGGAAGGAACTAAAGCTCAGTGGTTGGGCGAAAAAACCGGCCAAAATTCCCTGGTACTCGGCACAACTTTAGCGATGAGCATTGACGGCGAAGCCTATGTGATGACTGTGATTGACACCCGCAGCGGCGATCTACAAATGCGCCAGTCTATTTCTAAAATTGCCGATTACATTGTCCGAAACCCCAGCTTTTAATGGCTGGAATATAAAATTTATAGCCGGGGACAACGCACCGCCCAAATAGTTAAAAAATGCCGCATCAAAAACTCAGTGTTTCCGTCAAAGGCAAAGGGTTTCCGATTCTCTGCTTGCACGGCCATCCAGGTTCCGGCGATTGTATGTCAGTTTTCACAGAACACCTATCAAAACGCTTCCAGACGATCGCCCCAGACTTGCGCGGATACGGCAACAGCCGCACCTCAACTCGCTTTGAAATGACCGACCACCTGCTCGATTTAGAAGCACTATTAGACCGATTGGGAGTTGATCGGTGTTTGGTGATCGGATGGTCTTTGGGAGGGATTTTAGCCCTGGAATTAGCCATGAAATATCCAGGGCGAGTCACCGGTTTGATTCTACTTGCATCCGCCGCCAAACCGCGAGGAAGTCACCCTCCCATCTCTTGGCAAGATAACCTTTACACCGGTCTAGCCGGAATTATCAATTGGGCGATACCCGGTTGGCAGTGGAATATTGATACTTTTGCTAGGCGATCGCTCTTTCGCTACTTGATACAGCAGCAGAAACCCACCCCTTACCGCTACTTAGCACAGGCAGGTACCCCCGCCTACCTCAAGACTTCCAACATGGCCACCAAGGCGTTAAATACCGCTCTGAGGGCTGGATACGATCGACTGATCCACCTCGGCGACATTCAATGTCCGTGCTTGGTGTTGGCCGGAGAGGACGATCGGCACATCACCTCAGCATCTAGTTTAGAAACCGCCCGCCACCTCCACGATTGTCAGTGGCAGTGCTATCCAAATACAGCCCACTTGTTCCCTTGGGAAATTCCCGATCAGGTAATCGCAGACATCGATCGTTGGATTGAGAAATTCCCCCAAGCAATTGGTAATTGCGAGTCTTAATTTTGGAGTTTGTCAGAAGCAATTAATCACCCAACAGTCAAGAATTTTGAATTTATATCGTTTCCGTTTGCCTCCGAATCATAATTGTCGGAGTACAGTGCGAGCTTCCCGTTCGCTATTGGGGAGCGCAAGAAGGGTGTAATTCCGTAGTTACCGGATTTTAATTTACAACTCAAAACTCAAAACTCAAAACTCAAAATTCCCCCTGCTTCTACTGACCGCTCAAAACAGGCAACAGCCCTCCCTCACTAAGCTTTCCCAAATCATCTGCAACCGTCAAAGTAAGAGGTTTGCAGCGCAGAATTGAAACACGAAGACCTTCTGCACCTTCATTTTCTAGGTCTTCTATATATCCTGCTTTTGCAGATTCCGCTTCTGGAGCCGTCAAAAACGGCCCAAAATAGTAAATGCACCGCGGCGCTGAAGTTTTCACTTCAACCCACCAAGCCAATCCGAAAAAATTGAGCAAGCTAATCAAGAATTCTTTCATCTGATTTTCTAATGTATTTGACGGTGTTTTCAGGGTGCTGCGAACACGCCTAGGCTTTTGTTATTTACACGTGGCTGACTGCTACCAAGAACCGACCCCAACCTATTTAAAGCTGATCTCTAAATAGATTGGTGTCGAATTCCTGTTTGAACGTAGGGGCAATGCCCCTTCTACTTTCCCCTGAAGAAGTAACGACAGCCGATCGGCTATCCTTACTTGTTCAAAATGTGCTGCCGCTCAATTCTGGGCGGCATTCACAATAAACTACTCTGTTCTACTCTTTTTTTCAACCACTTTTACGATCCGTGTACATGAAACTTTTTGGGCCCGCGCTGGCGGTAAATTTCGTATAAAACCATCCCCGTTGCTACCGAGACATTCAGGCTAGGAGTATGGCCCCTTAAAGGAATTGAAACTAATCCGTCACAGCCGCGCTGTATCAAAAGGCTCAAACCGTCAGCTTCACCCCCCACAACTAAAACAGTGGGCCCAGAGAACTTGATTGTCTCTACCGAGTCACCCACGCCTGCGGCAGTGCCATAAATCCAGAATCCAGCCTCTTTCAATTCTTCCAGCGCCCGGTTAAGATTGACAACCCTCGCCACTGGCAGGCTTTCCAATGCCCCTGCTGCCACTTTTCTTACTGCCGAGGTAATCCCAACAGCCCGCCGCTGCGGAATCACCATGCCCTGAGATCCCAATGCTTCTGCGGTGCGAATGATCGCCCCTAGATTGTGCGGGTCATTGAGTCCTTCTGCCACCACAATTACTGGATCTTCGCAAGCAGACTTAGCCTTTGCTATCAGTTCGCTCAAGTCCAGGTATTCGTAGGCTGATACTTGAGCCGCTACGCCTTGGTGGTTTGCCTTGCGCGTGATGTAGTCGAGGCGCAAATCGTCAACTTCGTCAATGATGCTGCCGTTGGCTTTGGCTTCGGTTAGCAAGCTGTGAAAGCGGGGATCGTAGCGCAGGTGCGGGACAACCCAGATCCGGTTGAGGACTTGGTTTGTTTCTAAAGCCGCTTGCACCGCATGGCGGCCGTAAATCATGTCGTCTGTGTCTGCGTCTGGTTGCACGACTGTATTTGAGGCAGTGTCAACAGGTCGAGTGTCTCTGTCTTTGTCTCTGTCTCTGAAATGGTTGCCCCGGAATTCCTGCGGGCTATTGTCTTTGTCTCTGTCTTTGTAATAATTGCCCCTGGATTCCTGCGGGCTGCTATCTCTGTTTCTGTCTCGGAAATTGTTGCGGGCCGGCTGGGGGCTGCTATCTCTGTCTCTGTCTCGGAAATTGTTGCGGGCCGGCTGGGGGCTGCTGTCTCTGTCTCTGTCTCGGAAATTGTTGCGGGTCGGCTGGGGGCTGCTATCTCTGTCTCTGTCTCGGAAATTGTTGCGGGCCGGCTGGGGGCTGCTGTCTCTGTCTTGGTAATAATTGCCCCGGGATTCCTGCGGGCTGCTGTCTCTGTCTTGGAAAGAATTATTTCTGCGAAGGGAGGGTTGGCTGTCGGAATCCACTCTCCGTTTGAAAATTGCTCTCACGGGCATTTCTCGGGATTGGGGGGAGAAGGTCGATCGCTTTTGAGGCGCGTCTACTCCGCGAGTTTCGGGACGGGGCTTGCGTTCAAAGCGGGGAGAGGACGGTTGTGAGTCCTGACGGCGGCCTTCGCTTTTGAATGGCTTGCTGTCGGAATTTGATCGCGAGGAGTTTGGTCTGGTAAATTTTCTCATTGGTTTCTTGTGGTCAAAACGTTTTGGCTGAAGGCTAATCGGTTGTAGATTGTAGACTTGAGATTCTTGATTGAGGGAGCAATCTTGGGGCTTTGAGATTTTAGATATTCTAGGGAGGGAGCAAGGATTTTGCTGTGTTCAAATTGCTAGTTAATAACTGATAAATCCTGTTTTGCCGATCGAGATTTTTCCGGTTTTATGTTAGCCGTGCCAGGATGGTTAATTAATCCCTCCCCATTCCCAACTCTTAACTGCTAAATCCTTTATGTCTCAAGATCTAAAAGTGCCAGAAGTTCGGTCAATCTTTCGGGATCGGTGAGATACAAATATCCGACCAAGGTTTCTAAGCTGCTGGCTTGTTGGTATATCTCTGGATCTGCTCGTTTAGAACGGCCCGCTGCAGCATTGCGGCCACGCTTGACAATTGCTAATTCTGTACTGTTCAAGTAAGGAGAGATCGATCGCAAGTGACGCGCTTGAGTTTCGGCTCGTACTTGCCCCACCACCAATTCGTGATAAGCTTGCAATCTTTTGGGTGGCACTAAGTACGAACTACGAACGTAGAGTTCGTACACTGCATCTCCCAAATATGCCCAGGCTGCGGGCGAAATTCTTTCTATTTCTGCTGGTGTAGCCCTCGCAGGATGCACTCGATTTAAACTGATATCCGTCAGACTCAGTTTGAGCCCGTCATCTGCGATCGGCGACATACTTTTTTAAATAAAACTTTCGCACAGCTTGGTTTTTCTAGTCACTTACTTATTGCGTCTTTCGTTACTTCAGCAATTATAGCTTTCACAGGAGAGTTCGCTCTCAGATCACGAAGCGAGATATATAGGCAAAGCCTGGCGCGACGATCGCACTCCTGAAAAAGGCTTTTTACCAAATGGGGATGCTTTAATTTTTATACCATTTTTCCGCGTGTTTGCCACACATATTTTACTGCCACTCCACCGAAACTCTAAGCATCGGGGAAATAGCGGCTGGCGAGTGTCGCAGCTTCTGGGAAAATCGGTATTGTTTTACCAGCACAAAAATAAAAATTTGCTATCCAGCGTTGAGAACCGGATAGCTAATTTAATTCACTTTGGCGTCAAGCATCCTTGACGTTTTTTACCGCCTCATCAACCGAAGGCTGCAAAGACAAAAATTTCTCTAAGCGAACCAGTTTAACAGTCTGAGTTACGCGGGGATTTGAGACAATTTGCAATGTCCCTTCCAAGGTTTGGGCTTTTTTGACAAGTTGCACAAGTGCGCCCAAGCCTGAACTATCCACAAAGTCTATCTGAGACAAGTCCAAAATTACGTGTTTTGGGCCCTCGTCAATACATTTGCTTATTACCTTCCGAAAAGTGGCCTCAGAAAAAGCGTCCAGCAGGCCCGTCAGGCGAAATAACTGACAGTTATTCCTGACTTCGCGAGTGCCTCTGAGGCTAACGGTCAGGGTCAATGACTCAGAAATGACACCCTCCTAGCTAGATATGGCTTAAAGTCGAGGCTTCATTATACGAGTTTTTTGGTCTTTTGTCTACATTTTTTTAGTCATTAGTCATTAGTCAGAAGCGATCGACACAAACAGCCTCTGATGACTGCTGACTAATGACTGCTGACTAAGGACTACTTTCTGCTGGCTACTTTCTGATGGTTTCGCATTGACTGCACGAATCGATCGAATAAATAGTCGGCGTCGTGCGGGCCAGGACTGGCTTCTGGGTGGTACTGGACTGAGAACAGTGGCAGGGTTTTGTGCTTCAATCCGGCTACGGTGCGATCGTTCAAATTGAGATGAGTAATTTCTACTTCGGGGACTAGGGAATCGGGGTTGATGGCAAAACCATGATTTTGGCTAGTAATTTCTATTTGCTGAGTTAAACCCGCTGGATGATTCAATCCCCGGTGGCCGAACTTAAGTTTAAAAGTTTCTGCACCCAAGGAAAGTCCCAAAATCTGGTGTCCCATGCAGATGCCGAATACGGGTTTGTCCGACTTTAACAAAGCTTTCGCAGTCGCGATCCCTTCCGTTACCGCCGCCGGATCTCCGGGGCCGTTGGACAGAAAAATGCCGTCCGGGTTGTATTTGAGGATTTCCTCCGGCGACGTGTCAGCCGGGACAACGATGACCCGACACCCGTAACTCGCCAGACGGCGCAGGATGTTGCGCTTGATCCCAAAGTCTAGCGCTACCACCGTCCACATTTGGCCGTTAGCAGGTTTGACTGTAGGACTGAACTCCCAAACCGAGTCCGTGGCTTCAGACCACTCGTAAACCTCGCGAGTCGTGACTTCCTGGACCAGATTCAGCCCGTCCATGCTGGGGGCGTCTTGCACTTGCTCCAAAAGCTCCGCCTGGTCGAGAATCGTGGTCGAAATGCCACCGTTGATCGCTCCCACCGTGCGAATTTTGCGAGTGAGAGCGCGGGTGTCGATCCCGTAAATGCCGGGGATATCGTACTGTTTTAGGTAGTCTTGCAGAGATTGCGAGCAGCGCCAGTTGCTGGGGCGGCTGCATACGTTCCGGGCGATCGCACCTCGAATTTGCGGGCGCGAGGATTCTTCGTCTTCGAGATTTACCCCGGTATTGCCCAATTCTGGATAAGTAAAAGTTACAATTTGACCGCAATAGCTGGGATCAGTCAATACTTCTTGGTAGCCCGTCATTCCCGTATTAAATACTACCTCGCCAACGACGGTGGCGTCAGCGCCAAACGACCAGCCGCGGTAAGCAGTACCGTCAGCCAGGACTAGGAGAGCGGGTTGTGCAGTTGAAAGTGACATGGCATCCTTAATTACTTTCGTTTGGTTTAATTCTTACCACTGCCAGGGATTTGATGCTAGTCGGCAATATACAGATATTATTTTAATTTGTGCAAGGGTTCGGAAAAGCAAGGCACTTATGCCGGAGGCCGGATGCAGAAGGCACTTATGCCACAGGTAATCAAAAAGCAGCAATAAGTGCAAATTCTCCATCTCCCCCCGCGCCAGCAATTTATCTGCCAGCAGCTTAGGCGGCGGGCGGAAATTCTATATCTCTACCAAATCTATACCAAAAGGCAGTTGTCGCTGTTACGATCGAGCTACAGCGTTTAATCAAACTATGCCCAGCAAATCTCCCTTGCCTTTACCCTCAAACTCAAAAAAGCCTGTACTGATCCCTCAAAACCTGCGCCAACCTTTACTGGTTGTAGCAGGGGTTATTTCTCTGAGCAGTTCAATTTTAGTAGGGACGGTTGCCAACTCCTCGCGAGCAGTGGCTCAAGAAAGTGAGGGATGCTTCATGCGGAGTTCGTCAGGCCGCACCCTCAACCTCAGCCAATCAGTCTGCGGTTTTCTACCCGAAGGATTGACTCCCGCCACTTCGGCGACGGCCAAGTCGGGAGTGTTTCAGGCAAAAATCAAACGCCGAGAGGCTAATATCCCGGTCATAGAAGTCACGTTTAACGGCAAACAAAAGTTCGAGATGATGGTAGATTCTGGAGCTAGTGGCACAGTAATTACACCAGCAATGGCTAAAGCCTTGGGCGTTGTTCTCCAGGGAACAGTGCAAGCACAAACTCCGAACGGAGTGGCTACTTTTCCCCTCGGTCGCTTGACTTCTATTGAAGCAGGTGGTTTGGCGGTTCAAAATGTAGTTGTTGCCGTCTCGCCATCCCTAGAGATCGGACTGTTGGGTCACGACTTTTTTGGCAATAAAGACATAACTATTAAGCAAGATGTCATAGAATTTCGATCGCGGTCTTAAAAAAAACGCAGAAGGAAGAGGGAAGAAGTAAAGAAAGATTTAGAATTAAAAAATTTTTATTGTTGGTCAGTTAAAACTGACATCTTGCACCATTCTCAAGAACAGGCTTTCCGGCCTGTTCCACAAAGAGTGAATTTTCTTGTAGAACAGGCCGGAAAGCCTGTTCATAAAAAGCTTATTGAGAATGGTGCAACATCTCAGTTAAAACAAAAAATTCCTTCATCCTTCATCCTTCATCCTTCATCCGTTACATCCGTGGAGCGAATCCGTTGCCGAACTTCCTTCTTCCTGACTTCCGTTACATCCGTGGAGCGAATCCGTTGCCGAACTTCCTTCTTCCTTCATTTCAAAAACTCAATCAACTGTTGCAGCTTCAACCAAGATTCGCCACTCAATAAAATGTCCTTAGCCAGAGAAACTCCTGCTGCGTGAGAACCCATAGGAATTGCCCCTCCCACCTGAAAAGCCAAAGACGCATTCAAAGCTACAACATCCATTTGTGCTGGCGTACCTTTGCCTTGCAAAACGTTCCGCAAAATCTCGGCGTTTTCCTCAACATTTCCGCCTTTTAACGAGCCGATCGCACTTGGTGTCAATCCTACCTTTTCCGGGTCTAAAGTAGTCAGTTCCACATTGCCACCCGACAAAACGGCCAAATCAGTCACATCACCTAAACCCGCCTCATCCAACTTTTCTCTGCCGTGAACGACTACAGCCAACTCAGTCCCCAACTCGCCCAAAGCTTGGGCAATAGTTGATACCAGACTAGGATCGAACACCCCAATTACCTGCCCTGTAGGGCGCATAGGATTGACAAGGGGCCCTAAAAGGTTAAAAACAGTCCGCACCTTCAAAGTGCGCCGCAGCGACGCTACAGCCTTAAGTGCGGGATGCCACCCAGGGGCAAATAAAAAGGTGATACCCACGGAGTCTACGGCAGCTTTCACCTTCGCGGCATCGGCGTTGAGGTTGACTCCGAGTGCTTCCAACACGTCAGCAGAGCCCACTTTGCTTGATGCCGATCGATTTCCGTGTTTCGCGACTCGAACTTTGCCGGCGGCAGCCACAAAAGCTACAGCAGTGGAAATGTTAAACGTGGAAGCGCCGTCGCCCCCCGTGCCGCAAGTATCAATTAATTTGAGATTTGAGATGGGAGATTTGGGATCGAAAACGCTCTCCGACTCGCCTGTGAGGGACTGAGACTGCAATACCTGAGCCATTCCTGCTAATTCTTGGGCAGAGATGCCTTTGGCTTGGAGGGCTGCTAAAATCGCTCCTGAGAGGACGGGGGGAATGGCTTCTGCGAGCCATCCCTGCATTAAGTCGGCTGCTTGGGCGCGTGAGAGAGATTGTCTGTCTAATAGTTGTTGCAGGAGGGCTGGCCACAGAGAAGAATCCGCCGTCTGGGTTGAAGCTGGGGATAACTCTGGCGTTGCTAGTAGAGGAGAATCTGTCATTTATTAGTTCTAGTCAAATTTAGTCCGATCGAGCTTTGCGGCCAAACCGAGAATCGATCGGGATTTTACCAGACTTGCCGACCACATTTTGCGCGATCGGACCCAGATTTTTGCCCAAATGCCAACACCGCTACAGAATTTTTTCGCCCACAGCAGCAGAATATGAATTTTTTGATACAACAATTACCCTATTGTTGTGCCAACTTTACATATAAACCCCAGATCGTACAACTGCCAGCAGTCTGCTGTATTATCTATCAGCAATAATACTTAACAGTAACTCAGAGCACCCAAAGACCGATAAAAGTTTCCGACAGGAGTTGTGGAGAGCAAAAAATTTTAGACATTAGGGAGCCCCAGATTCATCTGTGGAGTCAATTCTTTAATCTCAAATCTCAAATCTCAAATCGATTGACAGCAAGGACAGCGAGCGTTTAGCTCTTGTATGCGGGTTAGTTGCCTCGGGTAAGAGTCGATCGTACTCTCACCCAAATCCTAAAAATAGAGTCTTGCGGTTGTAGAAGTTGCTGCCTTTTATTATTGTAACAACATCCTTGCTACTAACTTATTTCAGGGTATTCAACGGCTAATATATCCAGGGAGATTTCAAGGAGCAGGTTTTGCAACACCTGCACCGCAGGCAGATCGATATGCCCATGCGATCTTGACAGCCACTCAAGCCTCAAATAAATACCGGACCAACTAAATTTTTGGCAGCAACTACTAACAACTAACAGCCCAGTAGGACAGATGAATAAACACACTCGTCTCCGGCTGCGACACACCATCTTTCAGCCTAACTAACGGCTCAAATTTAACGTAAGTGTTCAGGGGGGTAACGAGAGAATAAGGGTTTCAGGCGATAAAATCACTTGACTTAGCCTCCTAAGTTCAAACTTAGGGGTTTAATAGTGTCCCAAACCCTATTAACTTCGTACCCCCCCTGAACACTTACAATTTAACAGTCGGTAGACCAAAATATTCAACTCACACACAAGAGCAGGGTATTCACAAGTGGGAAATCAAAAAGTAGAAAATAAAGCCATAGAATGCCTGAATGTCGCGGAGGCACTGCACCAAATGGAAGCCAAATATTATAGTATGTTTGAAAATGCTGTGTCGGGTATTTTTCAAACAACCCAATCCGGTCGCTACATCAGCGCTAACCCAGCTTTGGCGCGAATCTACGGATATAATTCCGCCGCAGAATTGATGGGCTGTCTGACTGATATTAGCGATCAGCTTTACGTCAATCCCGATCGGCGCGATCAGTTTGTTTCTGCTTTGCAAGAACAGGGCATAGTATCGGATTTTGAGTCGCAGATTTATCGCCGAGACGGAACAATAATTTGGATCGCTGAGAATGCGCGGGCTGTCTGCGGTGAAGCAGGGAAATTGCTCTACTACGAAGGTTTTGTAGAAGATATCACCCAGCGCAAGCAAGCTGAATCTGCACTTCGAGAAAGCGAAGAACGCCTGCGATTAATAATTGAAGGCGTTAAGGATTATGCTATATTTATGTTAGATCCTGATGGATATGTAGCTAGCTGGAATTCAGGTGCAGAACGCATTTTTGGATACAGAGCGCATGAAATAGTCGGCAATAATTCGGAGTGCTTTTTCACTAAAGAAGATCTTGAAATTGGCAAGCCCCAAGAAAAATTAATCAGGGCAGTGGCAGAAGGTCGATACGAAAATGAAGGCTGGCGGCTTCGCAAAGACGGATCGCGATTTTGGGCGAATATTATTGTTACTCCTTTGCGCGATGAAAGGGGAAAGTTGCAGGGCTTTTCTCAAGTAATGCAGGATATTACTGAGCAAAAGCGGGCGGCTGAGGAAAAGATGCAGTTGATTGCTTCTTTGCAGGCGTCGGAAAAAAAGTTTCGCACTTTGTACGAATCGACGACTGATGCGGTAATGCTACTAGACGAAGAGGGTTTTTTGGATTGCAATCCGGCTACTTTAAAGTTATTTGGATGCAGCACTGAGTCGGAGTTTTGCGGCAAGCATCCTGCAGAATTTAGCCCGACATTGCAACCTGACGGACAAGATTCTATGAGTCTTTATCAAGAGCGCATTAATACCGCTATGCGATCGGGAAATTGCCGTTTTGACTGGCGGCACTGTCGTTTGGATGGTTCTGAGTTTCCGGCGGAAGTGCTGCTAACTTCAATGGATATCGGCGGCAAAATAGGGCTGCAAGGCGTGGTGCGCGATATCACTTATCGGGTGCAGGCTGAGGAAGCTCTGAAGCAGGCTAATGAGGTATTGGAATGCCGGGTTAAAGAGCGGACAAGTCAGTTGGAAGAGGCTATTAAAAAGTTGAGTTTATCGGAAGAAAAGTTTTCTAAGGCTTTTCGATCGAGCCCAGATCCGATGATTATTACTACTTTTGCGGAAGGTCGTTTTATCGAAGTTAATGATAGTTTTTTGTCCATGACTGGTTACGATTTAGAAGAAACGACCTGGAATACAGTACCGGGGTTAAATATTTGGGTAAGGCCTGAAGACCGAGTTAATTTTAGGCGAAGTTTGCACGAACAAGGTGTTGTTCGCAATCAGGAGTGCGAGTTTCGGATGAAGTCGGGATCGCTGGTGGTGTGTTTGCTGTCAGCGGAATTGATTAATTTGGACGGCGAACTCTGTATGCTGGGGGTGATGACGGATATTACCGATCGCAAACACGCCGAAGAAGCCCTACGGGAAAGCCAGCGGGCCTTGGCGACGCTGATGAGCAATTTGCCGGGAATGGCCTACCGTTTTCGCAATGATGCCGATCGCAGTATGGAGTTTGTCAGCGAAGGTTGCTATCAGTTAGCTGGTTATTCTCCTGAAGAATTTATCGGCACTCGGCAAGTTTCTATATCGGAATTGACTCACCCGGACGATCGCGATAATTTGTGGAATGCTGTGCAAGTTGCCTTGCAAGAAAATCGACCCTATCAGCTAAATTACCGAATTACTTCTAAAAATGGCGAATTAAAATGGGTTTGGGAGCAAGGTTTGGGAGTGTTTTCCGACTCGGGAGAATTGATAGCTTTGGAAGGGTTAATTACTGATATTTCTGAGCAGAAACGCAGTGAAGAAGCTTTGCTGCGATCGCAAACAGAGTTAACCCAACAAAAACTTCAACTCGAAAATACTTTGCACGAATTGCAGCAAACTCAAGCGGTATTGATTCACACTGAGAAAATGTCTACTCTAGGTCAAATGGTAGCTGGTGTTGCTCACGAAATTAACAATCCCGTTAGCAGCGTCTGCGGCAATCTCGTTCACGTCGGCCACTACACGGAAGATTTGCTGAATTTGCTCGATATGTACCAGCAGCAATGCCCGCAGCCGCCGACAGCAATTCAAGATAAAATTAAGGATATCGAATTAGAGTTTCTGCTAGAAGATTTGCCGAAAGCGATGTCTTCGATGCAGGTTGGGGCCGATCGCATTAGGGAAATCGTGCGATCGCTCAGAAATTTCTCCCGTAAAGACGATTCTCAAATGAGCAAAGTTAACCTGCATGAAGGGATTGAAGGAACGCTGCTGATCCTGCAAAGCCGCCTGAAAGCCAGAGGCAACTATCCCGAAATTGCGGTAATTAAGGACTATGGAAATTTGCCTTTGGTTGAGTGTTATGCGGGGAAAGTCAATCAGGTATTTATGAATTTGATCGGAAATGCGATCGACGCGATCGAGGAATACAACGAAGGGCGTTCAGTTGACGAAGTAAAAGCTAACCGCAGCAAGATTAAAATTAGGACAGAAGTCCAAACCTCCAATGCTGTAATTAGGATTTCTGACAACGGCCCCGGTATGGCCGAAGAAGTTTCCCAGCAGTTATTCGAGGCTTTTTTTACCACCAAACCCGCCGACAAAGGCACCGGTTTAGGTTTGTCCATTTCCTACAAAGTTGTCCAAGAACACGGTGGCAAACTGAGCTGCGTGTCTGCACTCGGCCACGGAGCCGAGTTTATCATAGAATTGCCGATCGAACAAATTAGTCAGTAGTTATTAGTCAGTAGTCAGTAGTCATTAGTCATTAGTCATTAGTCAGTAGTCATTGGTTATTACTAAAAATCACCAACTGTCAACTGTCAACTGTCAACTGTCAACTAACTATTGACACCTTTCCCAATAAATTCGAGCCACCTTATCCCCCGGATTTTGCCGCACACAATCCGCAAAAAGTCCCGCAGCTTCCCTAAAACTATTCATATTGTACAAAGACAAAGCCTCAGTAAATAGTTCCATAGTCCCTAACTTCCCCGCTTTAACTTCCGGCCAATCCGCATCAAAAACTTCATAAACAGTCACCCATTCAGACTTACCCTTAACCTGAACTTTATCAATTACCCGAATTTCATAATCAGCCGGATTTGTCAAGCGCTCGAAAGTCTGCTGAGTAATTAACAGCGACACCCCATAATTTTTCGTCAAACTTTCAATCCGAGAAGCTAAATTAACCGCATCGCTAATCACAGTACCCTCCATCCGGCTTTTTCCACCCACTATACCCAGAATCAAAGAACCAGTATTGATTCCCACCCCAATCTGAACCGGCACATAACCCACAGTAGCGCGATCTCGATTGTATTCAGCAAGACTATGCAGCATGGCAATTCCCGCTTTCAAAGCATCATCCGCCCCCTCGCTAAACAAAGCCATGATTGCATCGCCAATATATTTATCAATAAACCCCTTATTTTTCACAATCAGCGGTTCCATTCGACTCAAATAAGAATTGATAAATTTGAAATTTTCTTCCGGTGTCATTTGTTCCGAAAGAGTAGTGAAATCGCGGATGTCAGAAAACAAAACTGACATTTCCAACTCTACCGCTTCTCCCAATTTAATATCAACAATACTGTCACATCCCAAGAAAGCTAAAAACTCATTGGGTACAAAGCGACTTGTCGCCTCCGCAATTTCTAATTCTGCCTCCAGTGAAATTTCCAAATTGCAATTGACCTCAAAGAGATCCTCAATGAACTTTTGGCGCTCTGCCTCAGCTTCTTGGCGTTCCGTGATATCTTGAAGAGTGTTGATAGCATAAACAATATTGCCTTGTTGATCGTAGATTGGAGTAGCAAATATTTCTAGGGGAATAACCTTGTCACCTTGGTGAACTTCTGCATCGTCAGCCGTAGCAATTTCTCCCTTCAACGCGCGCACGATGGGCAAATTCTCCGTAGGATACTTTTGATTTGTGCCTGCTTGATAGAGTTGATAAACCTCTGACAATTGCTGGGAACTCGTATTCGGCACAATTCCTTTACCAAATATCTCTTGTGCTTTCCGATTGATGTAGTAAGGTTTGCCGTCCGCATCCAGCACACCCACGCCAATCGGCATTGCTTCCAAAAACTGTGTCAACCGATTTTCATTTTCGTGTAGTTTAGCAATGAGTATAGTTTGCTGGCTGTTTAACTCGGCCAACTCCTGATTTATTTGCTGGAGTTGGACATTTTGTTGTGCGAGTTGTTTATCTTGAATATAACTATTTAGCGCTTCTCTAACCGTCAATTTCAAGTCTTCTGCTTGCCAAGGTTTGGTAATATAACGATATAAGTTTGCAGAGTTGATAGCATTGGTGATCGCCCCAATATCTGCTTGTCCTGTCAGCATTATTTTTATAGTTTTAGGCGAAATTAGATGAGCCTGTTTTAACAGCTCATCTCCCTTCATATCAGGCATAATGTGGTCGGAAATAATTAAAGGAATTTCATCCCCATCCTCTAGCAATTCTTCAATTAACTCTAATGCCTCTTGCCCACCTTCGGTAATTTCGATTATATAATCATTGCCAACAGCCTCTTGCAGTTCTGCTTTGAGGCTCCTGAGTACAGTTTTCTCATCATCAACACAGATAATTACCTGTTGGCTCATAGTTTAGATAAACCAGATTTTATAGTTTCTAGCAACTCGGATTCCAACCAAGGTTTAGATAAGCAAGAATGGAGATTAGCCTGTTTTTGGGCTCGGTCAATTGCTACTTCATCCGCTTGACCAGTCAGCATAATTTTAATAACATTGGGGTATTCATTGTGAATGCGAATCAGCAGCTCATCTCCCTTAATACCGGGCATCAACCAATCCGAAATAATCATAATAACGTGGATTTCTTCGTCATAGAGTTCGCTAATTAGATCTAACGCCTCCTCAGCATCTTCGGCTCCTTCGTAGGTGTAGGCATTCCCAAATTCTGCTGCTAGCTGCGTCCTGAGACTGTCTAATACCATTCTCTCATCGTCAACGCACAAAATAACTGGTTTAGACATCTATTTCCCCCTTTTTTAATTGTTATTAGTAGCAAAACTAGCAAAAGTAGTAAAGTGTATTAGTAGACCCCATCTTATCTTAAGATGTCACACGTCAACTGCTCGCCAAATCCTCTTGCCCTCCCCAGTAGCCGAAACCAAGCAATTGATATGCGTAAGCATAACGCATTGTAGTGCTGTTTTACATCCGTTTCCCGTGGAATCGAAGTTATGGGCATCAAAACACTTTAACTTTTAAAATCCTCCCACTTGAGTAGATTGCAGGTTGGGTGTAACTGACATCTTGCACCATTCTCAAGAACAGGCAAGATGCCTGTTCCAGAAGAGATGAATTTTTTTGTAGAACAGGCCGGAAAGCCTGTTCATAAAAGGTTTATTGACAATGGTGCAAGATGTGAGGTGTAACCAAGTAAAATCCGACCGACTTACTACCTTATATCGTTTGCGAGATCCTTGACCTGCTTATACAGTGCTCATTGGTAGGGAAACATTAAATGTAGTTTTGCCAGGAATTGATTCCACTTCAATTTTTCCCTGATGCTTGTCAACAATCTTCTTCACAATATCTAGTCCCAATCCGCTGCCTTCTCCTGCGGGCTTAGTAGTAAAAAACGGGTCAAATATTTTCCCTTTTATCTCTTCTGATATCCCTTTGCCACTGTCGCTAATGCTAATCTTAGCCTGGTCATCTTGAGCCGTTAACTCAATTGTTAACGTACCTCGATAATCCATTGCTTGCAAACCATTGTGAATTAAATTCGTCCAAACTTGATTTAGTTCGTCGGGATAGCACAGTATCGGCGGGATTTCGGCATAGTTTTTGATGACCTCCACTCCCTGTTTGAGTAGATTTTGATAGAGGGTTAAGATTGTTTCAATACCTTCTTTAATACTGGCTGCTGTTTTTTCGCCCGACTGTTCGTAGCGGGCATAAGTTTTTAAGGCAAAAACTACTTTTGATGCTCTGTCTGTGGCTGTGTTGATAGTAGCGAGGCCTCTTTTTAATTCGGAAAGTTTGTAGGCGATTTCTAAGAGGTGCAAACTATCGGCTCTTTGCAACAAAGGGACAAAGGCATCTATTTCAGTATAAACGCCCATGATCACTAGGCGATCGGCTACGGTATCGCCACTTTCAATTCCTAATTCTTCCAGTTGGCTTCTCAAAGCTCTCTTCAATTTGCGTTCTTCTTTGGTTGATAAGCTTGCTTCTTGTTCGAGGGAACGCTGGAGTAAACTCAAGAAATTCTCTGCTTCTTGTGGGGAGAGAGATTGAAAAAGTGCCGGCAACTGTTCTAAAGTTTGATTCAAGAACTTAGAAACATTTCCTGCCGAGGAGCGAATTGCACCCAGGGGAGTGTTAACTTCGTGAGCAACTCCTGCCACAAGTTGTCCTAAAGCTGCCATTTTCTCTGATTGAATCAATCCTTCTTGGGTGGCTTCGAGATTGCTTAAAGCTTGTGATAATTCTTGAGTGCGTTCTTCTACTTTTGCTTCTAAGTTGGTATAGAGTTGGGCATTTTCGATCGAGATGGCAGCTTGGGAGGACAAGACTTTTAACAGGGCTAATCTGTCGGGAGTAAATGCACCTGTTACCAGGTTATTTTCTAAGTAAATTATTGAAATAAGCTGATTTTGTTTGAGCAGAGGAACGCATAGGATTGATTTAGTTTTATGTGCCTTTATATAAGTGTCATTAGTAAATTTACCTTCACGAGTAGCATCATTTAAAACAACATCTTTGTGAGTGCGACTTACATAATTAATCACTGATAGTGACAGTAAATGACTGCTCTCCACTGGGATTAACTGCAATAAATTAATGCTGTCGCCATCAACTGCACCGGATGCTTCAATGAGTAGTTTACCATGAGATTCCAACAACAAGTACCCCACCTGTGCGCCAGCATTCTCAATCATAATTTTCATTAAGTTTCGGAGTAATTTCTCTAGCACAATTTCACCAGCAATGGCTTGAGAAGCTTTGATAACTGTCGCTAAATCTAAAGCTGTACCCGCTCCTGTAGTAGTGTGAGTAGTGGCGATGCTCGTGCCTGTGTTTTTACCAATAGTCGCCGCAGATTTAACCTGTAATTGTGGATATCTTGCTTCTAAATTCTCAACTTTTGCCCTAGCTTGCCAGCGAGTATAGCCGTAGTGTGCTCCTTTGAGATAGGTTTGGGCAATCTCCTCCATACCACTTGCCAGATAAAATTCTGCTGCTAACTCATAGGCTAAAGCTTCATATTGAATATATCCGCTGTCTCTTGCTCCTTTAATCGCTCGATCGTAAAGTTTTGCTGCTTGCCAATTATCTCCCAATACTCGCGCTGTTTCAGCTTCTACTAGGTCGTATTTATGCTGGAAATTGAACGGGGCAAGCTCTGCCCATTGCTTCATTTGCTCCTGGTTTAATTCGACTCGCTCCAAGTTTTCCATGAGTTGGGGAGAATACTGAGCGAGCAGGGCAAGAGAATAGTAGAAGTTATGCAGAGCAACATACATAAATCCCATGATAGAATCTATGTATTCTGCGGCTGCGATCGCATTTTTTACGGCCCCGGCACAGTCTTTGAATAAGTAAGAAAGATTTAGTTTGGCGAGGTAAACCAAACAAAGCAGCGTGCGGTTATTCGTGGCTAGCAAACGGGGAATTATTTCCTCCTCGTTAAAGCTTTCGCCCAGCAAACTAGATGGGGTGGCAGTTGTTTCCAAAAGATTTAAGGTAACTTGCCGCCAGATATTAGTTTGGTAGAGAGCATATTCCTGTTTAAGCTTCGATAATTGTTCGCAGGATTGCTGCATTTTTGAGGCGACACATTCTAGTTCTTCTCCCGTCAAAAATAGGGTGACGCAATAAGCTTTAATACAATAACAGGCGTACTCATTGTCTCCTGTATCCAGTCCGCTTTTACTTCCCTCTAGGAGCAGAGAAAGACTGCTTTTTTCGGGGTCTTTCCAGTGCTTAACGAAAGAACAAAATAAGTTATAAACTTTGGCTTTTAGTTCTGTAGCATGATATATATTTACTAGCTTTAATGCCAATTGTCCGGCGTGATATCCCGTTTCTATGTTGCCTTTTGCCGAACAGATAACAGCATACCCAACATAAGCATAAGCAGCCAAGGCTGAATAACCTTTTTGAATTGTCAAGTTAACCATAGTCAACATAATTAACACTAAAACTCCGGGTTTCGCAAATAAAGCTGACGGAGAAATAGACATCAAAATCCGCATGGCTGCTAGTTGAGCAGCGTCAGTCATTTCCGGGAAGCTTTCTAAGTCCATCAGTGTTGGCAGCTCTATGTTACTATCTTCTCCTGTGGATAGAGAAATTTCCAGTAATTTCAATGCTTCTAAACCAGTTTCTATTGCTTTAAGTGGCTGGTTTTGAGCGGTATAAATTTGCACTTTAAGTTCGTAAGCTTTTACCCTGTCTAGCTGATTTTTTGCTCGTTCCAAGATAACTTCAGCTAATGTTTCTGCCTGGTGAAATTTGGTGTTTAAATATTGACATTGTACAGTTTCTTGATAGAGATTTAGGGTTAATTCATACTGCGTTCGCCAGCTTTCTTCGGTTAACAGGCTTAACCCTGTCTTCAAATATTCAACCGCCGCAGTATAAGCCGTCGCTGCTTTGGCTTTCTGGCCGGCTATCAAATTTAGTTGGGCAATTTCGTTTCCCTCTTGTTGATGGGTTAGTAGGGGCTCTACTGCCGTGCTTGCCCCTACCCCAAGATTGAGATGATCGACAATTTCAAATATTTTTTTTGATCGTGTTTCCGGCGAACTATTCTTTAGCAACAAACGACCAATTTGTAAATGGATGGCTTGTTTTTCTGATTCGTCAATCAAAGAATAAGTTGCTTGTTGGATGCGATCGTGTCCAAATTTATAGTTTTGAATTAAAAGTTGACTATCTAATTCTGAGATAGTAAGAATTAACTCAGCATGAATGGCTTTTTTCAGAGCATAGAAAATTTCAGCGGGGGAACGATCGCAAATAATTGATAAAGTGTTTAAGTCAAACTCTGAACCTATACAAGCTGCAAAACGCAATACCTGCTGAGCGGTTGACGGCAATTTTTTGAGTTTGGTAATCATTAATTCTACCACATTGTCAGTAATTGCCCTCGCCTCAATCTGAACAATATCCCAGTGCCAAGTGCGATCGATAAAATCGAAGCTTAGCAGGTTTTCAGCATATAACGTTTTCAACAATTCACTGACAAAAAAAGGATTGCCCCGGGTTTTTTTCAGGATTAATTCTGCTAAAGCTCGAACCGAAAAACCATCGCATTGTAACGTATCAGCAATCAATTCATTGATATGTTCTTGCGCTAAAGGTACAAGGGTAATCTGGTTGACGACCGATACTTGCTCAGAGCGGATTGCTTCCAGAGTCACCATCAAGGGATGGGTGGAATTGACTTCGTTGTCTCGATAAGCTCCAATCAAAAATAGATATTGGGTATCTGCATCTGCCATCATCAGTTGGATTAATTTGAGGGTGGCAGTATCTGCCCACTGCAAATCGTCCAGAAAAATGACTAAAGGATGCTTTTTTGAGCAAAATACCCGAATGAAATTGCCACAGATAAGATTAAAGCGATTTTGCGATTCAATGGCGCCTAATTCCGGCAATGTCGGCTGTTTGCCCACAATCAATGCAACTTCGGGAATTACATCAATAATGATTTGACCGTTAGCACCAAAAGCAGCTAATAATTTTTCTCGCCATTGATTAAGCTGTTCTTCGCTTTCGGTCAATAATTGTCGCACTAATCCCGAGAAAGCACTGACAAGAGCAGAGTAAGGAATATTACGCTGAAATTGGTCGAACTTTCCAGCGATAAAATAGCCTCTAGCCTTGGTTATCGGTTTATAAACCTCGGATACCAGTGCTGATTTGCCGATGCCAGAATAACCAGCAACCAGCATTAATTCTTTACAGGATTGCTGATTATTTTCAGTTTTGCTAACTCTATCGAAGGCTGCTAGTAAATCTGCAACTTCTGCCTCACGTCCGTAAAGTTTCTGGGGAATTTGGAACTTGTCGCAAATATCTTGACTGCCAAGGGGGAACGATTCTATTTTGCCCTTTGTCTGTGACTGGTTCAAACATTTTTCTAAATCTGCTTTGATTCCGCAGGCACTTTGATATCGCTCCTCGGCTGTTTTTGCCATCAGTTTGAGTACGATATCAGAAATAATTTGGGGAATTTCTGGATTAACCTGATGCGGCGGTACGGGTTGTTTAGCCATGTGGCAATGTACCAACTCCAAAGCATCGTCAGCGACAAATGGAAGTTGTCCGGTGAGGAGTTCGTAGAAGGTAACGCCCAAAGAGTAAAAGTCGGTTCGATAATCGAGAGAACGGTTCATCCTTCCAGTTTGTTCTGGAGAAATATAGGCTAATGTACCTTCTAAAATATTGGGGTTTTTTAGGGTAGGATTTTCACGGGTGAAGACGGTAGCAATGCCAAAATCGATAATTTTGACTTGCCCGGTTTCTGGATTTAGCAGGATATTGGCGGGGTTAATGTCTTTGTGGATAACTTTGGCACCATGAATTTGAGCCAAAATCTCTGCTGTTTGAATAGCGATGCGGAGGAAGTGCTGTAAAGATGAAATATTTGGGGTTTCTACAGGGTTATCCTTCAACATTTCTAAAGAAGTGCCGCCATAATCTTCAAAGATAATGACTAGGGTTCTTTGATACTCATGTAGGCTATAAACTTTGACGAATCCTTCGATATTGTTGAGATTGCAAGTAATTTCGTATTCCTGCTTGTAGCGGGTAAGTTCAGCAGGATCGGGATAATCTTGCTCGAGCATTTTGAAGATAACAAGTTGATTGTCCTGTTCGCGAATGCCTCGATAAACCGTTGAATTTGGGCTTTCGTAAATTCGATCTAGAATCTCGTAGCCTTCAATTTTTAACATTTTGGGTGATTTTTATAATGTTAATTTTTATGTAAGGTATAGTAATCTGCACCCTCTTGAACAGTCGCTTTTTTTGAGCGGAATTATGTCTATTTAACCTGACTTGTATTATTGACTACAACTAGCTATCTTCGACAAGGGCTAAATGATAATCGGTGAAAAGCCGATCGCCCGCAACGTTCCAAAGCTAATTTATGTTTAGCTGTACCATATCCTTTGTTATTTGTCAAGTCATATTCAGGATACTTAATAGCCATCCGCAGGATTAATTCATCGCGCCAAACTTTCGCCACAATACTAGCAGCAGCAATCTGAATCGATCGCGCATCACCCTTGATCATCGTCTCTTGCTCGATCGCCAAATTGGGAATCCTTTGATTGCCATCAACCAAACACAAATCAGGCTGAACATTCAGCTTCAAAATCGCCCGTTTCATAGCCAACAAAGAAGCCTGCAAAATATTGAGGCGATCGATCTCCCGCACCGAAGCCGCACCAATTTGACAGTCAACCGCCACAGCCCGGATTTTCACAGCTAACCGACTCCGGGCTGCGGCACTCAACTGCTTGCTGTCGCGCACCCCGCAACTTGCTAATTCATCGAGAACTTCGTCGGGCAAAATGCAGGCCGCAGCCACCACCGGCCCGAACAAAGCACCTCGTCCGACTTCATCCACACCCGCAATTACCAGAGCGTTCGAGGGAGAGGGGGAAAGGGGAAGATGGAAAGATGGGAAGAGAGTAAAAATTTCTACTTCTTCCTTCTTCGCTCTTCCCTCTGACTTCTTCCCTCTTCCCTCTGACTTCATATCACTCATCCACAACGGCTGACGAGCGGCGGCGGCGGCGACGGTTGATAGCAGGCTCCTCGGGTTCGCTGGGTTCGCTGGGTTCGCTGGGTTCGCTGGGTTCGCTGGATTCGCTGGGTTCGATCGGCTCATTGAGTTCTATCGGCTCATTGAGTTCTATCGGCTCATAGGATTCTATCGGCTCATAGGATTCTATCGGCTCATAGGATTCTATCGGCTCATAGGATTCGCCCATCACATCGCTGGGTTCCTCAATCTGATCAAAATCATCAGTTTCGTCGATCAAACTCTCGCCATAAATTGGGGCATCATCATCATCATCATCCTCAGAAAAAACCGGCTCAACTACCGACCTTTCTGGATAATAATCCCGTTCCTCAACATTCTGTGCAGGCGTCGTCGCTTCAAATTCAAATTCGAGCTGCTCGAAAGGCGGCTTGTTCGGGGCCGCTCCCGGGAGAGTCACCGAAACGATCGCATTTTTAGGATTTTTCACGCTGCGATCAGTAAGCACCAAAGGAGAAACCCCCATCAGAGCATAAACATCCTGCTCCTCCGCCGTCATTTCCACCGAAATCATCTCTGGAGGCTCCACCATCGGCTTCATCAACTCAGACTTAGCCGGACGCACGCGATCGAAATCCTCGCGCCTGCCAACAGTCGCCATATTCACCAGCCCGAAGCCCTCCGACGCCGCCCGGATGCCGGGAGGTGCCAAATACTCAGAGCGCGTATCCGCGACGGGCGCACTCGAAGTATTCGGCAGCCGCAACTTGCTGCGTACCGGTTCCTCCTCCGCCGGGAGAGCAAAAGGCTCTTCACCAATCCGGCGGCGACGGCGCCGTCTAGTTCCGTTCCCCAAATCCTGATAGCTGGGATGGTTGAGCAAGTCCAAAGGCGATGCGTTGCTGCCGGTCTCAAAATCCAAACTTTCGCTTTGAGGTTCCCAAGCAGCCCGAGCAGGTTCGGGGGGGCGTTCTTCCCGCACCGGGGCAGGAGTTGCAGCAGCCACAGGCGTCAAGCTGCGGCGTTCCAATCCTTCGGGCAAATTCAACAAAACACGGTTCGACGTAGCAACGGTGCGATCGCCCGATTCCCGCACCGCTGCGGCGAAGTCTTCTTCTCCGGGCAAGTGCACCAGATGACCCAACCCGCTGCAAGTCGGACAACTGTGGCCGAACAACTCGTAAATATTTTGACCTTGACGCTTGCGGGTCAGTTCTACCAGTCCCAATTCCGACAGTTGAGCGATTTGCGGTCGAGCTTTGTCAGCTTTGAGAGCTTTATTGAAATGTTCCAGCACCTGCAACTGATCGCGGCGGGATTCCATGTCAATAAAGTCAACAATAATCACCCCGGCAATATTGCGTAACCGCAGTTGTCTAGCAATTTCCGTTGCTGCTTCGCAATTTGTCCAGAGTACCGTTTCCCTCGCCGTCGCCGATCGAGTAAACGAGCCAGAGTTGACATCGATCACCGTCAGCGCCTCAGTCGGCTCGATAATCACATAGCCACCCGAAGGCAAATCAACCCTTGGTCTGAGGGCTTCTCGAATCGCAGCATTAACGCGGAAAAATTCTAAAATCGAGGTGCGCTCTCGGTGGTGGTCGATCAAAACTCCCGCAGGAAGTTTACCGCCGTTCCAGCTCATCAACTGCTGCTTCACCCGCTTAATTCCATTTTGCGAGTCCACCACAATCCGATTCACGTCACCGCTGAACATATCTCGCAGCACGCGCTGGATAAAATCGTCATCCCGGTTGAGCAGTGCCGGCGCCCGCGAAGTACCGCCTTCGAGTTGAACTGCTTCCCACTGTTTTTGGAGGACTTCCAAATCTTCCATGATCGCTTCTTCGGTCATCCCTTCAGCTTCAGTGCGTACCAGCAGCCCCATCCCTGCCGGTTTCACCAAAATAGCCAGGGCTCTGAGGCGGTTGCGCTCGGCTTCCGACTTGATCCGCCGCGAGAGATTGACTCCCCTGCCGTAGGGCATCAGTACCAAATAGCGGCCCGGCAGGGTAATGTTGCCTGTCAGCCGGGGGCCTTTGCTGCCCGTCGGTTCTTTCATTACCTGTACCACCACTTTCTGCTGGGGGGTCAGGAGTTCTGTAATTGCTCCTGCCGAGCGTTTAAGGCGCAGCGGGCCGAGGTCTGTGACGTGCATAAACCCGTTACGTTCTGGGTCGCCAATATTGACGAAGGCCGCATCTATCCCAGGGAGTACATTTTCAACAATTCCCAAGTAAATGTCACTGACTTGGTGGCTGCCTGTGGCTACCACAAGTTCTTGGATTTGATCTTCTGAAAAGACGGCAGCAATGCGATGCTGCTCTGCTATAACTATCTGCTTTGTCATTCAATTTCCTCAAAAAACTGGCAGCAAGTTAGAGACACTTACGCACAAAAGTGTTTCTGACTTTGACTGTAATTAGTAGTAGCTTGAAGAGTTATGAGCTGTGAGTTGGTGCAGGGAGGAAGGAAATTTAACTGTTGACCGTTCACTGTTAACTGTTGACTGTTCAGTGTTAACTGTTACAGATAAAGTAGTTAAACCCGCCCGTACATAGTTATGAGTTATGCTCAGCAGATAAATCTGAGAGAGAGAAATAAGGAGGCTTTTATCGAGTTAGCAATATTGAGATTTGAGTTGAGAATTGCGAAATCAATACTCAAAATTCAACACTTACAACTCTTCCTTTGAACTCAGCGAATAAATTCATTGACACCGTACCAATTTCTTAACACACAACTTAACACTACGAACTGATAACTCCGCTTGCGTTGTGGTAGAGGGCTGGTTTTGAGCGAAAGTAGGTAGGAGTGAAAGCGCCTAGACTTTTGTTGAATTCTTGTGCGATCGCACTCAACATACCCCAGTTTGGCATTCGACTGCAACCTTCGCCCCGGCCAACCCTAAAACCTCGTCAGTCGATTTTAGATTTTAGATTTTAGATTTACTCCACAGATGAATCTGGGAGAGTGAAATTTAGTCTAAAATCTAAAATTTTGGTTCTCCACGAATTAAGTCGGGGGCTTATTTCCGTTTTTTTACGGCTCAGTCGATTTTAGATTTACTCCACAGATGAATCTCGGAGATTGAACTAGAGTCTAAAATCTAAAATTTTTGGTTCTCCACGAATTAATTCGGGGGCTTATTTCCGTTTTTTTGACGGGTCAGTCGATTTTAGATTTTAAATTTTAGATTATAGATTTTAGATTTACTCCACAGATGAATCTGGGAGATTGAACTAAAGTGTAAAATCTAAAATTTTTGGTTCTTCACGACTTAAGTCGGGGGCTTATCTGCGTTTTTTGACGGGTCAGTCGATTTTAGATTTTAGGTTTTAGATTTTAGATTTACTCCACAGATGAATCTGGGAGCTGGAACTTTAATCTAAAATCTAAAATTTTTGGTTCTCCACGACTTAAGTCGGGGGCTTATCTCCGTTTTTTGACCCGTCAAAAACATCTATTGTTGAATACCCGCTCTGCGGTTTGAACCGTGAGATTTTTGAATAAGCCGACCACCGACAACCAGTCGATCGATCGAAATTAATCGCTAAATTTGGTTCAGACCCCGCTCCTGCGGGTTTGGCGCTAGATTTAGCCCGTGAATGTACAACAAAAAGGCTTGAAGTCTTGAACAGAAGCAATTTGCACCCAGCCCGCGTTGCTGGTTGACTCTTAGCGACGAGCGACGAAAGCGCTCGAGCCGCCGAGGCTTCCATAACAAGCGATTATAGCGTGAAACGACACATCCCGATCGAGAGCCGAAGGTGAAATATTCCACCACAGCTTCCCTATCTTAACCATAACCCAGGATTAGCTGACTACGCTCAACCTGCAGAAGCTGAATTTCCTGCTGGCTGACTTGTTCGAGCATGAACACAATATGTTCTGGCTTGAGCAAGTTGCCGTCGCTGCGACAACTGCCGGTAAAGCGCAAGACGGCTCTACCTTCGGATGTAGCACTCCTAGCAGAGGTGCTGCTGTCTGGTTTCTGGTCTACAAGTTCTAGTTTGTGCAGCCTTTCGCGCAAATTGACATCCTGCGTCTTTCCCGACTTAGTAGTATGCACCCGCCAAAAAGCCTCGGTTTCGGCGATCGTCTTGACCCAAGCTTCCCAGTTGGTATCAGGAGCCAGGGAGACAGGAGCAACATTTTCCCGGTCTAATTCGCCATTTTCTGTCAACGAGCCTGCGGAGGCGACAGTAATTACGTACTCCGCTGCTTCTAACAACTGGTTAGCAGAAGGAGCCTTGAGATCGATCGACTCAACCTTGTAAATCGGAATATTTTCCGGCAGCTTAGCGGCCAGCTTTTCCCGAAAACTCTCAATATCGATCGACTCAGTGAGCTCAAAGTCGGCAATTTCCCCAGTGCTGGTAACGCCCAGAGGCAGAGCATTTGCCAGAGAAATCCGAGGGTTCGGGTGAAACCCGCCGGTAAACGAAATCGGCAAATCGGCTCTGCGGACTACTCGATCGAACAATCGGATCAAATCCAAATGACCAACCAAAGCCATATCGCCCACCTTCCCGAACCAAACCCGAAAACGCTGTTTCCGATCCGTATTCGGCACGAACTCCCCAGCAAACTCTGGAATTGGCAGCGCATCCACAACCACATTGTGTCCGAAATCGGTGCCGCAAACCCCGCAGCGCGAACACCCTTCAAAGGAACAGTCGGGAACCGTCGCTGCTTCTAAAGCCTTTTGCAAGTCTATTTTCAGCCAGTTTTTGTCAATTCCCGTATCCAGATGATCCCACGGTAAAGGTTGATCCAGTAGGGGCGGTGTCCCCGTGCCCGCCCTCGCCGTTAAATTCATCCGTGTATCCGTGTCGTGTTCCTCTTCCCGATCAAAAAGATTCCACTCGCCGCTTTCGACTTGGCGGTATTTCCAGGTAAGGCCCGACTCATCGATCGCCTGAGTCCAAGCTTTGTAAGCCTGATCCAAGCTTTCCCACCACGCATCCATACCCGCGCCAAGTTCCCAAGCGCGGCGGACTACAGCGCCCAAACGCCGATCGCCCCGTCCGACAAAATCCTCCATTGCCGAAATCCGCACATCAGTGTAATTCACCTTGACGCCCCGCATCCCCCGAAATTCTCCCTTCAGGAGTTTTTGCTTGCGGGAAAACTCAGCAGTAGAAACCGAGTGCCACTGAAAAGGAGTGTGAGGCTTAGGCGTAAAATTAGAAATTGTCAAATTAAAATTCAGTCCCCGTCGGCCCTGTAGCCTGCATTCCCTGTGCAGCCAGCGGACTGTTTCGGCGATGCCCAAAACATCAAAATCTGTTTCTCCGGGCAAACCGATCATAAAATACAGCTTGATTTTATCCCAGCCCCGATCGACCGCAGTTTTGACACCCCGCAGCAATTCTTCGTTGGTCAAACCTTTGTTAACGATGTCGCGCATCCGCTGAGTACCAGCTTCCGGCGCAAAAGTCAAACCACCTTGTCGCGTACCGCCGAGAATGTCGGCAATATTATCGTCAAATCTGTCAACCCGCTGGCTAGGTAGAGACAGAGAAATATTTTTATCTTTCAGGCGATTTTTGATTTCCATCCCTACTGCTGGAAGTGCCAGATAGTCGGAACAACTGAGGGAAAGCAGGGAAAATTCGCTGTGCCCGGTGGCTTGCATCCCCTGTTCGATCGCCTCTACGACTTGCTGCGGTTCGACATCGCGCGCGGGGCGAGTCAGCATTCCCGGCTGACAGAAGCGACACCCGCGAGTGCATCCCCGGCGGATTTCTACTGTCAGTCTGTCGTGTACTGTCTGGACGTAGGGAACCAGGCCGATCGAATAAGCTGGTATGGGAGTTGCCACGCGGCGAAGAATTCGTTCTGGAACTTGCGGGCGGTTGGGATGAACAGAACCGTCGGCCGCCATATCGTAGAATTGCGGGACGTAGACGCCTGGAATTTGCGCTAAATCTAGCAGCAATGCTTCTCGGCTCAAATTATTTGTTTTGCCTTCTGCCAAAATCAAGCCAATTTCTGGCAGCAATTCTTCTCCATCTCCCAAAGCGATGAAGTCAAAAAAGTCAGCGTAGGGTTCGGGATTGGATGTTGCTGTTTGCCCGCCAGCAAAAATCAGCGGCATTTGACCGTTTTGGTCATTTGTCGCTCTTTCTTTCCAAGTTAGGGGAATGCCGGCTAAATCCAGCATTTCCAGAATGTTTGTTGCTCCGAGTTCGTAGCTGAGGCTGAAGCCCAGAATATCAAATTCTGTGAGCGATCGCCTCGATTCTACGGCAAACAGCGGAGTTTTGGTCGATCGCAGTTTTGCTGCCAAGTCTGGTGCGGGCAAATAAGCTCGATCGCACAACTGTCTCGGCCCTGCGTTCAAAATGTTGTAAAGGATGATGTGTCCCAGATTGGAAGCACCAACTTCATAAACTTCTGGGTAAGTGAGCACCCAGCGCACCAACGCCCCGTCCCAAGGCTTGTGCGTAGACCCCAATTCGTTGCCCAGATAACGAGCAGGCTGATTAATGTCTGCTGTAAGTAATTCTTCGACTTTTACTGCCACGGCTCGACTCGCTCTCATATTTGCGACTCTTAAGCAGCCTACCTTAAAATCTGCCAACACGCCAACGGCACTCAGTCAATTTTAGATTTGAGATTTTCGATTGAAGAATTGACTTGCAGCATTGAATCAAAGGAGCTGGAACAAAAGTCTAAAATTTTGGGAGCACCCATTCGCTCGGAGGGCAAGCTGTCAACTGTCAACTGTCAACTGTCAACTGAAACAGGAGTTTTCGGCATCAAAGCTATCGACATTTTCAAATATTTCAAAAACTCGATCGAGTTGGCTGAGTTCCAGAATCATCCTAATCCCGGGGGATACCGAGCAAAGACTAAACCTGCGCCCCATTTTTTTCGCCTGCTTGAGGCCCGAAACCAATGCCATCAAACCGGCACTGTCAATAAATGTTACTGCGCCCAAATCTACTAGTACCGCTACCACCCCGGGGGCTGCAATTGCTGTCGTTAGTTGTACCTCGAATTCTCCGCAGGTGGCTGCATTCAGGTAGTCTAGGGGTCGAATCACCGTAATTGGTTTATGGGCAAGAAGTGTCTGCATATATCAAACCTATGGTTCCTACGTATTTTCAACTACTGTGCTGGACGGACGTAAGCCTAAACCTACTTGATTACTCTGAGCCTAACTTAATCTGAGGCAAACTGACCCGTTGTTTTCAGTAGTTTTACTGAATCTTTATTTATTGACTCTTTTTTATGAAATTTTGCGTAAGATTTGGGCAGGAAACGTAAGCGACTATACTATTTTTTATTTGGGACTGAAGGTTTAGTCTTGGTAACTCTAAAAATTGCGACCGACTTTGCCTTAGCTGTTAGATGAAACTGAACAATGTAATTTAAATCACTTGTTAGTTCTGATCTAGATCACCTGTTTTCTCGACACTTCAGAGGAAAATTAAACTGTACGGAGTTCTCCGACTTACTATGCAAGCAACTCATGCTATTCGTCAACTTGTAGAAAAAGCCCTCTACATTAAGCAGTTGACGCCTGACATTGAAAACGAAATCAACTATGAGCTCACCCGTTTGGGGTACATCTCGGATATTGATTATGAGGCTTTAGAGTTATTAATGGATGAAATGGATGCCGGCCGGGTGCAATTGGTATCTAGCCGTCGATAGTGGGAACCGGGCGCCCAGTCCATATCCAAGAACCCAAAAATCCTTGCACTGCGGGCAATTAGAGCAGTGTTAGAAGCATTTACGTCGGCCGAATATTTTTCTAATGAAGCATCTGGTTGCTGAACTTGATATTTGAGGAAATAGTGTTAGGGGCGATCGTTCCTGCACCTCTGATCAAAAGCTAAAAACTTTGACTTAAATTAAATTTATAACTTTTGGGGTATGACAAATTAGGTTAATTGTAACTAAGAGTCATGCTTAATGAAGCAGCTAATTGCTGAACTTGATATTTGAGGAGAGACTGTTAAGGGCGATCGTCCCTGCACCTCATACAATTTTAGATTTTAGATTTTAGATTTTAGAAGTCGGACTACTGATGATTATCAGGGTTGGGAACTCGTCTACAGTTGCATTCCTTTTAGAAACTGCGATCCGTATCAAAAACTATACAGTGTTACCCAAATTAAATTTATAACTTTTGGGACTTGACAAATTAGCTCTAAGTCTACTTCATACTAAAAAATTGTTTCGGCCGGATTAGGACTAAGGCCAACTGTCACGAATAAAGCTTAAATTTTAATTATGTAGTTGGGCTTGTACGCTATTTTCTAAGCTAAGGATCGTGAATTAAATAATTTGCATAAGCCTGTGGGATGGGCGTCTCGCCCGTCCCTTATAGACGGGCGAGACGCCCATCCCACAAGAACAATCAGGCATTGCAGGTTATTTAATTCTTATTCCTAAGAGCGCACAAGCGCAACTACATATTTTTGTTTAATCTACCAGTTGGCCTTAGTCCTAAGAATTATTATTATTATTATCCGATCGCTCCAATGCAAGAAAATTGGTTTGTAGTCCAGACCTCCATCCTCAAAGTTTGCAAACACACTCAATCTAAAATCTAACCTCTAAAATCTTTGAGCGCGCCGCTAAACTTGCCACCACCGCCACCAACTCAGCAGGCTGGATCGGCTTGGGCACGTAAATATGAAAACCTTGCTGCAGTGCCCGTATCCGTTCCTCTACCCTACCAACCGCCGTGAAAGCCAACGCCGGAATTTCCCTGTCCACCATCCGCGATCGCACTTGTTGCAACAGAACCTCTCCATCAGGGGCCTGCATCTCGATATCGATCGCCAACACATCCGGATTCAGCCTTTCAATCGCCTCCAGGGCAGCCATTCCAGAGCTAGCAGTCTCCACCTGGGCCCCACAATCTTCGAGCACTGTACAGGCAAAATCCAGGGAATCCGCGTCGAGATCGACTATTAACACCCGCACTCCAGAAAGATTGCTGCTGACAAAAGACTCCTTTACAGGCGATCGCGCCTTGCTTTGAGGGATCGCAAACTCCCCAAGTCCAGCACCAGAAAATCCGCTGTCGCCATGAAGCTGTTGAATGGGCAATCTCACTAAAAACCTCGATCCTTTTCCCTTCCCGGCCGATTCCGCTTTCACCGTTCCCCCGTGCATTTCCACAAAATGGCGCACTAGGGCCAAACCCAAACCCAATCCGTTATACGATCGCCTTGTAGAGCTGTCAGCTTGGCTGAACCGATCAAAAACGTGGGGTAAAAACTCTTCTGAAATCCCTTGTCCCGTGTCGCTGACCTCAATTTCGACACTAGCGGGCGACAATTTTTTACAGCAAGCGGATTCCTCGCGGGCAAAAGTCCTCTCCATCTTTCGCACCTCCACCTTAACCTGTCCGCCATCGGGAGTAAACTTAATCGCATTCGACAGCAAATTCCACGCTACCTGCTGCAAGCGGCCCGAATCGGCAAAAATCCGCCCCGCCGTTGGGTCGAAATCCGTCACCATTTCAATATTTTTGGCCGCAATCGCGGGCGCCAGAGTATCGATCGCAGCCTCAACAGTCGCAATCACATCCACCCACCGCAAATTCAGCGACAGTTTCCCGGTAATAATCTGCGACACGTCCAACAAATCCTCGATCAGAGTTGCCAGCGATCGTGTATTGCGGTCGATCGTTTCCAGAGCCCGAACAGTCGTTTTTTCGTCAAACTTCCGGTTTCGCAGCAGTTGCGCCCATCCCAGCATCGCATTCAGTGGCGTCCGCAATTCGTGGGACAAAGTTCCTAGAAACTCGTCTTTAATCCGGTTCGCCCGCGCCAATTCCTGGGCTCGATCGTGCAGTTCTCTTTCCAACTGCTTGCCCACCGTCAAATCGAGAATAAAAGCCACAGATTCTTGTCGCTTTTGGGCGAGCAAAACATATCCGATCAACACCGGAATCCGGCTGCCGTCTCTCCTCCAGAATTCCTTTTCGTAGGGAGTGCAAACCCCCGTTGCTTGTGCCTGTGCAATCCCCTTCTGGTCGAGAGATCGGTACTCCGGCGGCGTGATGTCAATCCAGTTTAATTCCCCGCGCTGCAACTGTTCCCGCGTGTAACCAACTATCCGCAAAAATTCATCGTTGGCCTCGATGATACCGCCGTTAACATCCCCGAACAAAATCCCCATCAAGTTAGCTTCAACCAACATTCTCAGCTTTTCTTGGCTAGCTTTGAGTGCAGCTTCTGCTTGCTTGTGCTCGCTAACGTCTTCGATGTAAGCCGACAAACCAGAATCGGAAGGATAAAAACGCACCTTTAACCACTTATTCCATAACGGCACGAATTCTTCATACTCGATCTTTACCTTTTGTGTTAATGCTTTGGCAACCATTTTGGAAAACTGTAAATCGACAGCCCAGGGAAATATCTCCCAAAGACTTTTACCCATCAGCTCGGCTTTTGACTTGCCTAAAAGCTCTTGAGCTTTGTGGTTGACATAGGTGTAGTTCCCCTCTAAATCGATCGCGATAAAAGCGTCGGTAATGCTTTCGAGAATGTTAGTAATTTGATCGTTTGCCGATTGCAGCGCTCTAGCTGTTTCTTCTGCTTGCAACCTGGCTGCTTGTTCGCGGGACAAAGCAGCAGCGCGTTCTTGTTCTGCCTGTTTCCGATCGCTAATATCGATGTAAGAACCGATGTAACCTGCAAAAGTGCGATCGGGCCTGTACCGGGGTACGCCTGTACCCAAAACCCAGCGGTATTCCCCGTCATAGCGTCTCAGCCGACATTCGATTCGGTACTCGCTGCCCGCGTCAAAGGCTTTTTGGTAAATATCCCGACATTCTGGCAAGTCATCTGGGTGCAAGTTTTCCATCCAACCCGTGCCCATTTCTTGTGCCAAAGTTCTACCGGTAAACTCCAGCCAAACTTTGTTAAAGTAATCGCCAAGTTGGTCAGTGTCAGACATCCAAATCATCACCGGCGCGGTATCGGCCATAATCCGAAATCGAGCTTCGCTTTCCTGCTGATGTGCTTCAGCTTGCTTACGCTCGTTCCGTTCTTGAACTTCCCGCAGGGCCCGCTCAATCGATGGCACCAAGCGTATCAAACGGCGTTTGAGAACATAATCAGTAGCGCCACTTTTCAAAGTTTCGATCGCCACTTCCTCGCCCAAAGTAGCCGAAACAAAAATAAACGGAACTCCCGGACAAGTAGTGTGGGCGATTTCCAGTGCAGCTATCCCGTTAAAACAAGGCAGCATATAATCTGCCAAAATAATATCAAAAGAGTGTTTTTCCAGCGCCGTGGCAAACTCTTCCCGAGTTTCCACACACAGCAGAGAAAATTCGAGTCCGCCATCCATTAAATATGCCTCAATCAGTTCGGCATCTAGGGGACTGTCTTCTACTAAGAGGATACTGAGCGTTTTCACAAAAATTCCTTTTACTTCTATATTAGTTCTCAAACACACTACATCATCGGTCAGAAACTTTTTAAGTACGGTTCCAAAAACTCTTTCGTTTTGAATACAATAAAAAAATGTAAAAATCAATTGGTTTGATAAGTTGAGCATTCACATCTCAATCTTAACTTCTAATCAAGTCTTTTGCTGCTTGCGGTGAGGTGAATCTCCGGTCTGACTTGATGGGCTAGTGTCGTTGCTTTTCCTTAACTCTCGCCTGCTTCCCATCAATTCGCCGCGCTGTGCCCTTGCTTCTTTGCAGCAGTTTAACCCTCCCCTGCTGAACAAATAGTCTAGGGCTTCCTGCTAGAAACAACTAGCTATTTAGTAATTTATCTCGCTTGCGACTAGCTACTCCTACCTCGTTTGGCAGATTATTTTTTTGTAGGGAGTCCCGAGTTAGTTCTATATTGCTTTGCCGCTCCTCTCCAGCTCCAATTCGCTTTAATTATGCCCTTATTTGCGGCATTTCTATGACTCGGGTCACAAAAAGTCAAAATTGCTCGTCTGTCTGCTTTACTTTTTGCGGGATTTGCCTACCATGCAACAGTTGAAACCGGGCGAACCTTTGGCGGGTCGATCGCCCTCGCTGCTCAAAAAATACTATTTTTTAGTATTAATAAATGCAGTAAAGCTGCATCTATCCAAAGGTAGGTTTTTGCATTGACACAGAACTCAACCAGCATAGATTCCGCTGAGTTCGGTAGAACGAAGGGCCACCCAGCATAAAATCTGAGAAAGCTCGATCGACCAATTAATTTCCTAAACCAATCACAGAAAATTTCCTCTGGAGTCGCTACACTTCCACTCCCAGGAGCCTCTGACCGATCGGCTTATTGATTTATCCCGCGCCAAAGTGTCTTAAAATATACAATACGGTGAGCTGCTGCACAGCCCGCATATATTAAAATCAAACGCCAACTTGCAATAATTCTTTAAAATAGAGATACAGCACCGACGATCCCTAACTCTTCCCCCTCAGAAAGGGTAGGGTTTAGCAGAATTGAAAACGATCGTCTATGGTGACGTAGTTCTAATTAGAGGACTTGCAGCCGTAGGGCATACGGTCAAGATGCTTGCCGAGGGTAAATTCATTGGAATCCCTGCGAATCAAGAATCCCCTCGCCTTTAGGCAGGGGTATGTCAATTCCAGTAAAGCCCGTGCAGTTGCTTTAGTCTCAGGTTTATTTAGGTTATTGGCAACCAGTTACGAGGAGATTTGACCCGCCGTGCTCCAACGCATCAAACAAGACTTAAAAAACGACCTGATCGCAGGTCTACTGGTAGTGATCCCCTTAGCTACCACCATCTGGCTGACAATAACCGTCGCCAGTTGGGTCATCAATTTTCTCACCAAAATTCCCAAGCAGATCAACCCTTTTGACGGACTTCACCCGATTTTGGTGAATCTGCTAAATCTGTTAGTAGGGCTGGCTGTACCCCTGCTGAGCATTTTAGTCATCGGTTTAATGGCCCGCAACATTTTCGGCAAGTGGCTGCTAGACTTTGGCGAACGGCTGTTGCAGGCAATTCCCCTAGCCGGTTCGGTTTACAAAACCCTCAAACAATTGCTGGGAACCATCCTCAACTCAAACGACAAATTTCGCCGCGTGGTGTTAGTGGAATATCCCCGCCGGGGAATCTGGACTTTAGCATTTGTGACCGGTACGATCGAGACTAACGATATGCCGCCTCACCTGTCGGGCGAAACCCCGATCGGCATTTTCATCCCCACCACTCCCAATCCCACCACTGGATGGTACGCTATAGTGCCGGAGGCAGATGTAGTCAATTTGTCAATGTCGATCGAAGATGCCTTTAAAGTCATCATCTCTGGCGGCATCGTCAACCCCAGCAACTCAATTGCAGTAACCCCCGAAAATATTAAGGGCAAAACACTCGAACCCTTGGTATCCGAATCAAGATACCAGGCCGTCCCAGTCGAAGAAGAGTGAACCAAGACATCTTTAGTGGCCCGTAAGGCCGTGTAAACTTTCCCCATAGCAGATGATATTTGGACAAAACCAGCCCACCCAAACCGAGAAAGCCTACAGTCAGAAACCTGGTTTCGAGCATAAATCTTGGGTTTGACAGGGAAGTATCTGTAAACTACCCGCCGCTGGCTAGTCAGACGGCTGGTATTGTACCGCTTTTAGTCGAGTTTTCTGCTAAAGTTCAAGTCCGTGCGCGATCGAAAAACTTCCTAAATTCTAAATTCCTATCTAAAAACTATGAAAAAAGCCCGCGAAACAGCACGCGAACTCGCACTCCTCGGCATCAGCCAACTGCCGACGAATCCAGAACTCTTAGAAGCCAAGAAACTGCAAGATGTTGTCATCGCCGCCATCCGCGCCCTGACAACAGAAGTTCAAGAAGCCCTAGAAACAGCAGCATCCGAAGTGCAGCGGAGTAGCGACAAACTGCTTGCTAGCGAAATCCGCGCCGCCGATATGCAAAGTGCTAGAGCAATGGTGCGGGAAGCAGTGGAACTCACCCAAACCGCGATTAACCGTCTCGGTTCAGCAATGGAGTTTCCAGAACTGATCCAGCTAGCCAACCAGCAAGATGTCCGCACCTATGCTTTGCAAATCCTGACGAAAGTCAGCGCTAACCGTGTTCAAATTGACGAATTGCTCTCGGAAGCGCTGGTAGACTGGCAAATAGAACGGTTGGCCCGGATCGATCGAGATATCATGAGAATTGCGATCGCCGAAATCCTATATCTCGGCTTACCCGAACAAGTCAGCGTCAACGAAGCCGTCCAACTCGCAAAACGCTACAGCGGGGACGAAGGACATCGCTTCATCAACGGAGTCCTCCGGCGAGTAGTCGATAAAATCAACGCAGAAGTTGTTAGTCCCTAGTCCTTAGTCAGTAGTCATTGGTCATTAGTGATTGGCAATCCGCAATCGGCTCTACACTAGGGACTGAGGACTAATGACCAAAAAAATGGGATACAAGCCTCCCCCTTCTAGGGGGACTTTCGGCTCGGAATCTCTCAGCGAGGTTTTTGAATAAACAGCACTGCATTTATTCAGGTTGGCTCTACAATGGCTGTATGTTAAATCTAACCTACGAGTACAAGCTCATTCCTACCGATACGCAACGCCAGACTTTCGACCAGTGGCTCAATATTGGTCGAAAGGTCTACAACTTTGCATTGCGAGAACGAAAAGATTGGGTTAATTCTCGTAAGTGTGATATCAACTCGTGCAGCATTAAGCAGGAATACATGATCCCTGCTGATGCACCGCGTCCAACCTTTGCGGGCCAATGCAAATCATTGGCATTTGCAAAAAAGTTAATTCCTGAGTTGAAACTGCCTCACACCCATGTCTTGCAGCAGGCGTTGCGCCAATTAGAGGCAGCGTTTGTGGCGATGTGGGAACGAGGACACGGTTTTCCTAGATTCAAAAAACGGATGCGCTCATTTGTGTTCCCTCAATTGAATCTAGAATCAGTTAAACGGTTTGATGGTGCCGATTGGGTCAACCTACCCAAGATTGGCCCCGTAAAAATGCACCTCTCACGTCCAATCCCTCAAGGGTTTGAGGTCAAGCAAATTCGCGTTGTTAAGAGGGCTTCTGGCTACTATGCCATGCTCACTTTGCAATGTGATGTCGCAGTGCCTCAAGCCTCACCTTCAGGACATGGATTAGGGATTGATTTAGGGTTAAAATATTTTTTGGCAACTTCGGATGGGGAATTGATTGATAGACCTCGATTCTTTGTGGATGGACAACGCAAGTTGAAATTGCTGCAACGTCAACTGAAACGCAAGAAAAAAGGTTCTAGGAAGTTTCGTCAAATTCAACACCAAATAGCTAAACACCACGAATACATCTCGAACAGTCGCAAAGACTTTCATTTTAAGACCGCACATCATTTATGTAACGCAGCCCAAACAGTATTTGCTGAGGACTTGAACCTCAAAGCAATGTCAGCCGGAATGATCGGCAAGCACACCCTTGATGCAGGGTTTGGTCAGTTCCTGAATATCTTGGGTCATGTTTGCTTTAAGCGAGGTGCATACTTCGCGTCTGTAAACCCAAACCGAACAAGTCAAACCTGCCCCTTATGTCAAACTCATACAGGCAAAAAAGAACTATCCGAACGAGTACATAGATGTCAAACCTGTGGCTATGAAACGAATCGAGATGTGGCAGCCGCGCAAGTGGTGTTGCAGCGTGGATATACAGCGGTTGGGCAAATCGCAGTGAATTTTGGGGAGGGGAAGCTACATGAGTAGTCCCAATGAACCAAGAATCCTCGTGCCTTCAGGCCGAGGAGTTGTCAATAATAACTATTCTCTATTCCCAATAAACTATGGTATTTAATTGGTTTCGTCGCCAGTACAGCGAAAGCGGATCTTCTGAAAAAGAAACTCCCCCCGAAAAGCCCCAAGATGAACAGGCAAAATCCGCACCGGTTGAGCCTCAAACAGATGCAACAGACGAAAGCTCTCCCGCCGTAGACGAAGATTATCTCAATTGGGCTAAAGCGGCTTACAAAAATATTCAAAAACAGCAAAAACCCGAAATAGAAGTTTCCGAGACAGCAGCGCCCGAGGTTCCCGCACCCTCCACAGAAATCGCGACAGTTGCAGAAGTTGCAGAACCGACGACTATTGAAGCAACGGAGGCTGACGAACTCGAACCAGCACCCACAGCACCAACTGTTGCAGAAGTTCCAGAAGTTGCAGCACCAGTGGCACTTGAAGCTACCGATGCGATCGAACTCGATGCAGCAGAGCCTGCAGAAATTGCAGAAACTCTGCAACCAACAGCCGGGGCGATCGACATTGCACCTATTGCTCAAAAATTAGAAGTTACAGCAGAAAATATAGAAATTGCCGAACCTGCCACAGAGGTTGTAGAAACCGAATCACTCGCATCTGACGCCGAAGCAGCCGAAGCCCTGCCGTTTTGGGCCAGAGCTCAGGCCGATCGCATGGAGCGCATCGAACGTCTCAAAGAAACCGCCCTTGAAGAACCCGACGTAATTGCAGCCGCCGCCGAGAGAGCGGCAATTATCGAAGAAATTCCCGGTTTTGCCTTTGACGAAGGCTTCCTGTGGTCCTCAGAAATCTTAGCCAGTCAAGGCCGCCGCCCAGACCAAGTATCCGTTGAAGAAATCACTTGGCTGCAAAAACTGCGGAAAGGCTTAGAAAGAACTCGTCGCAGCTTAATTAATCGACTAAAGGCGATCGTTGGTCAAGGCCCGCTCAATCAAGACGCAGTAGCCGAAATTGAGACTTTGCTACTGCAAGCCGATGTCGGAGTCGCAGCCACCGACATCATTATCAGTCGCCTCCAAGAAAGACTCAAACAAGAAGTGCTGCCCCCAGAACAGGCTCTAGCCTACCTGAAAACCATCCTGCGAGACATTCTCGACGCTCCCTGTGCCGAAACCGCCGCCGGCAATCCCGCCTACAGCCTGACATTTGCCCCGGAAAAAGACACTTTTAACATCTGGTTAATCGTAGGAGTCAACGGTGCGGGCAAAACTACGACGATCGGCAAACTAGCCCACATTGCTCAAAAATCCGGCTACAAAACCCTAATTGCCGCCGCCGACACTTTCCGCGCCGCCGCCGTCGAACAGGTGAAAGTTTGGGGTTCCCGCAGTGGTGTCGAAATTATTGCCAACCCAGGGAAAAATACCGATCCTGCTGCTGTCGTTTTCGATGCGATCGCCGCCGCCAGCGCCCGAGGCACAGAACTGCTGATCGTAGACACCGCAGGCCGCCTGCAAAACAAAAAAAATCTGATGGACGAATTAAGTAAAATCCGTCGCATTGTAGATAAGAAAGCCCCAGGCGCTACCGTAGAATCTCTACTGGTCTTGGATGCAACACTGGGTCAAAATGGTTTGCGACAGGCAGAAGTGTTCGCAGAATCTGCAAAATTAAGCGGAGTAGTATTGACAAAACTCGACGGTTCTGCTAAAGGTGGTGTTGCCCTAGCAGTAGTGCAGCAGCTTGGTCTGCCCATCCGCTTTATTGGAGTCGGGGAAAGCATCGAAGACTTGCGCCCGTTTTCTAGTTACGAATTTGTGGAAGCCCTACTCGATTTTAGATTTTAGATTTTAGATTTTAGATTGATCAGGTATCTGTGGTCGTCCCGATTTTTGGAGGCGGATACAGAGGTTCAAAATCTCAAATCCTTAACCTCAAACTACCATCGCAGGACTTGCGCCGATCGCCACGGGCGGCGAGTGAAAACTAAATACCTAGAAACAATACCTTCCCCTGTTCTTGCTGGTTTGGGTTCAAAGCGCCAGTAGTGTGTCAAATTAAGCTCAAATTTAGTATCAGTCTGCTGTCTGATTGCACAGTCTTTCCGATCCCCCTAGCCCTCCCCTTAAGAAGGGCGACAGCAAATCGTTAAAGTCCCCCTTTTTAAGGGAAGCCGCTGCGGTCTTGGGGCCCCCCAAGTAAAGCAAGCGGCGTGGATTTAGGGGACTCTAGACTCAGCTATAAACGAGATTGCTTAAGAATTTCAGACTTAAGTTGATACCCATGTCCTAGTACCGAACCTACTTGCTCAAACTAAACTACTTGTTCTAAAAAAAACGGCTTTCTGTTCAAGTTGCCCCTAAGTCCTCAATAATTCCTCCTCGGTCTAAAATCGAAAATCACAAATTTAAAATGACTGCTGTGCCTTTGCCTCGCCCCTCACCTCAACCTGCTGACCGCCCTTCGGGTCGCACTTCCACCGACGCGACGCCAGTATTTGCCCTCAAAGAACTGGTGGCGCGTTTGCACCGATATCAGCACAACGTTCAAGATATGTTGGGTTCGCTGGGATTTGCGCTGCGAAGCTTTAACAATCTCAACCAATTTTTGGAGTTGGTGCCGTTGGTGGCGACTCGCGTTACCGACGCCGACGGAGGAGCTTTAGTGCTGTTCAAACCCAACGGTCAAGTCAGGTTCCAGCAGTTGCACTGTCAGGAAGGACGGCAGTGCCAAGATATGCGAAAAGCGCTGGAAATAGCCACCAGGCAAGCTACAGCAGGTGCGGGCGCTACTGCTGCATCGTTTTCGGAAACCTCTGGGCAAACTTCTAGTCTAGACCTGCAAGTCGGTCGTTATTTGGGCCCGGATGTTCATTTGTTTGGGGCGCCAATTTTAGTCAACAATTTGGAACGCGGGCGGCTTTATGTTTTTAGCAGTGATCCGCAATATCTCTGGACTCCCAGCAGACAGAAATTAGTTCGGTTGGTGGCGGATCAAACCGCCGTGGCTATTTGCAAAGACGAACTTACTGTTAAGTTGGCGGAAAAAGACCGCTTAGACAGAGAGTTAGAAATCGGGGCGGAAATTCAATTGCGACTGCAACCCCGTAGTTGTCCGAAAATTCCCGGTGTTGACGTGGCTGCCCGCTGCCAAACTGCTAGCAGAGTCGGCGGAGATTATTATGATTTTATTCCCGCTGACTATGACCCGATCGGCAAGGAGAATGAGGGGGAACACCCCCCATCCCTAATTAAAAATCTCAAGTCCAAAATCGACAAGGGCCGCTGGAGTATTGTGATCGGCGACGTGATGGGCAAAGGAGTACCGGCGGGCCTGTTGATGACGATGACACGGGGTATGCTGCGGGCGGAGGTTTTGAACCGCCACTCGCCGTCGAGAATTTTGCAACATTTAAACCGGGTTATGCACGCGGATTTGGAAAATTCCCACCGTTTTGTGACTCTGTTTTATTCGGAGTATGACCCGAAAACTCGCGTTTTGTCTTACAGCAATGCAGCTCACCATCCGCCTTTGCTGTGGCAAGCTGCAACTAATTCGATTCTTCAGCTCGATACTTTGGAGGGAATGTTAATTGGCCTGGATGCGGATTCGCATTACCAAGAAGCAAGCGTGCAATTGCAGCCAGGAGATACTATTATTTATTACACAGACGGATTTACCGATGCTTCCAATCAAAGGGGAGATCGGTTTGATGAGGATAACTTGACCTCGGCTTTTCAATGGGCCTGTCAAAATTACCAGCAGTCTGAAGAGATTTTGGATTATTTGTTCGATCGCGTACACCAGTTTATCGGCATCGGCAATCGTAACGAAGATGACATGACACTGGTTGTACTTAGGGTAACACCTTTAGCAGGAGAAAATCACCATGATAGTTAATTTAATGCCGGAAATTACTGCTGGATTAACCAGTTCGATTAATTGGAACGATGTCGCTCCCGTGTTAGTTTTGAAATCTCATTTTAGTTCGACGGTGGTTTTGGCTCAAAGCT
Organism: Microcoleus sp. Pol11C3; assembly: GCF_036701485.1. Classification (NCBI taxonomy): domain Bacteria; kingdom Bacillati; phylum Cyanobacteriota; class Cyanophyceae; order Oscillatoriales; family Microcoleaceae; genus Microcoleus; species Microcoleus sp. Pol11C3. The sequence goes on from NZ_JAUBQW010000004.1 coordinate 125,161, forward strand.
ACGACATTTTTACTAATTTCCAGAAAGCTTGGAACAATTTTGTTTCGACGGGTCAAATAGGAGCTTTTTTTATAGGTATTTTTGTTGGCTGGTTCTTGAAAGGGATTTTTCGTTAGATTTATTGTCGGAGAAGCTATCGGGAAGCGATGTAAGATTTAAAAAGTTTGTAGCCAAAACTTCACTTCTTTCTGCTGCCGCAAAAGTTTCCCAATTTTGTAGTCCATAATTCATTTTTTACGGGTCAAAAGATGTATAAAAAGTTTGTAGTCAGGACTTTAGTTTTTTCTTGCCGAATTGGGAATGGAGGACTAAAGTCCTGACTACAAACCGGAGGAAAGACTAAAGTCTTTGCTACAAACCGGTTTTTATAGACTTCTGCAAGAGAGATACAATCTAGTTTTAGCTTGAGCAATGACAACACAACAAAAAACTTGGAGTCAAAGATTTGAATCGGCGCTGCACCCGGCGATCGCCCGATTCAATGCTAGTATTGGCTTCGATATTGAATTGATTGAGTACGACTTGACTGGTTCTGTCGCTCACGCTAAAATGCTGGCAAAAACGGGGATTATTTCCGCAGCAGAAGGCGAACAGTTAGTCAATGGTTTGGAACAGATCCGCCGCGAATACCGCCAAGGACTTTTTGTTCCTGGTGTTGATGCAGAAGACGTTCACTTCGCTGTAGAGAAGCGGCTGACGGATATTGTGGGGGATGCGGGGAAAAAATTGCACACAGCCCGATCGCGCAACGATCAAGCCGGCACTGATACTCGCTTGTATTTGCGGGATCGCATTGCTGAAATTCGTGAGCAATTGCGGGAATTTCAGGGGGTTTTGCTCGATATTGCCGATCGTAACGTGGAAACTTTAATCCCGGGTTACACTCATTTGCAGCGCGCTCAGCCGATCAGTTTGGCTCATTACCTGTTAGCTTATTTTGAAATGACCGATCGCGATTGGGAACGCCTCGGCGATATCTCCAAGCGGGTGAATATTTCGCCTTTGGGTTGTGGCGCGCTGGCGGGGACTACTTTCCCAATTGACCGACATTATACGGCAGAACTCTTGCAATTTGACAAGGTTTATGCTAACAGCTTAGATGGAGTGAGCGATCGAGATTTTGCGATCGAATTTCTCGCTGCAGCCAGCTTGATTATGGTACACCTGAGCCGCTTGTCAGAAGAAATGATTTTGTGGTCTTCTCACGAATTTGGATTTATTACGCTCAAAGATAGTTGCGCTACTGGTTCTAGCATCATGCCCCAGAAAAAAAATCCCGACGTGCCGGAGTTGGTGCGGGGCAAAGCGGGGCGGGTGTTCGGTAACTTGCAAGCTTTGTTGGTAGTAGTGAAGGGACTTCCTTTGGCCTACAACAAAGATTTACAAGAAGATAAAGAGGCTTTGTTTGATACCGTAAGAACGGTACAGGGTTGCTTGGAAGCAATGACCATTTTGTTGCGCGAAGGAATCGAGTTTAATGGCGATCGCCTCGCCGCGGCAGTTACGGAAGACTTTTCTAACGCTACAGACGTAGCCGACTACTTGGCCGCCAAAGGCGTTCCCTTCCGGGAAGCTTACAACCTTGTCGGCAAAGTCGTCAAAACTTGCCTTTCGGGGGGCAAACTCCTCAAAGATTTGACACTTGAGGAGTGGAAAGACTTGCACCCAGCCTTTGAGACAGATATTTACAGCGCGATCGCACCTCAGCAAGTGGTGGCGGCTCGCAATAGTTACGGAGGTACCGGGTTTGAACAAGTGAGAAAATCACTTATCGCTGCGCGCGATCGGATCGCCTAAACATCGTTGAATTATTGGAGAAATTCCGGCTGGCTATCTCTACGAAAGAACGATCGTGTTTTCCACTCTGGTTCTAAGTTCGGCAGATAGCCTCAGCAATTAATCTTCAGCAGCAGCCATGTCTTTGTCTCTGCCGCCGCCGCTCATGGCGCCCATGCCACCGCCGTTGCCGCCGTCAAATCGTCTTCTCTTGTTGGAGAACATATCTTGATTTCTCCGCTTGCGAAACTTGCGAGCGTATGCTTGATTTCGTTGTGCCTTCTCTTTCTTGAGATTGCGGCGCTTAGCCATTCTGACCTCACTAATAAACATTGACTGTCCCCGGGCTTTCACGCCCAGGGATTCTTAAGTTTGACACTCTGTGCACTCTTGGTGACGGAGATTCTTGGTTCAGCGAAGCCACTTACTGGCGACAGGATTGCTCCCGCCCAAGTATAGGTGTCTTCTCCCCAAGCGTAAATTCCGGTATGCCATACCGTACTTGATCAGTTCTCTTTATGTAGTTAGGTTTTCTTCAAATTTAGCTTTCCTAAACCGCAACACCGTTAGGTGTGACTACGCACTCAACTAATCCAGTTAAGTTTTTACGTTGGCTAGTTATACTCAATTTTAGACCGATGATGATCATAGCACACCCGGTACAAGACCCAGAAAAAAGAACACCGGGCTTTAAGTCGCTGGGAATCATAGCCCGATCGGGACGCAATGTTTTCGCTCTTGCCGAAAATTTCTATAAACTCTTGACAAAATACGACCAATGACGATTTATCCCGGTGACGTAGCTCCTCTCTTCAGCCTGCCCGACGCGCAAGGCAATGTCGTCAGCCTTGCAGATTTTCGAGGGCGGCGAGTTGTACTTTACTTTTATCCTCGGGACAATACCCCAGGCTGTACTAAAGAAGCTTGCGGCTTTCGCGATATTCACTCAGACTACGAGTCGCGCAATATTTCAGTCCTCGGCGTCAGTACAGACGGGGCCGGGACCCACGCCAAGTTTGCAGCTAAATATCAACTGCCTTTTCCCTTGCTGTGCGACTTAAACGCCGAAGTTGCTACCGCCTACGGGTGTTACGGACCAAAAAAATTTATGGGAAAAGAATTTATGGGAATTAGTCGATCGACCTTCGCGATCGACCCTGATGGTAGGATTGAAAAGGTTTATCGGAAAGTCAAACCAGAAACTCACGCGGCGGATATCTTGGCAGACTTGCCAGACCTCTAGCGTGAATCAAAAATTAAAAATTAAGACTCCGGAGCTGCAAGCTAGGAGGCCTGAAGTTACTATCTCCTAAACAAGCTTTTGAGTTTATGCGTCGATTGTGGCAAATTGTACAAACTGTGCTGGGACTGATTTTTCGACATCCCGTCACTGGTACTGCGGTGATTCCCGTATTGCCTGACGGGCGAATTGTGTTAATTCGCCGCCGCGACAACGGTCGCTGGGGACTTCCAGGAGGTATGGTGGATTGGGGAGAGGATATTCCGACGACAGTCCGCCGGGAATTAGCGGAGGAAACAGGACTCAATTTAGTCAAAATCCGTCGCTTGGTGGGTGTTTATTCGGCTGCCGATAGAGACCCTCGCCTGCACTCGATTTGTATCGTGGTGGCCGCAGAGGTAGAGGGAAAAATGCAAGTTCAGGATACGCTTGAAATCAGTGAGGTTGAGGCTTTTTTGCCCGCATCGCTGCCGGAGGGCCAGCTCAGCCACGATAATGACCAGCACTTACAGGACTATTTTCAAGGCCTGACAACTTTGGCGTAAACCGGCGGATCTCTAAATTGGTGCAGCCAAGTCTGGAATTACCTCGCAGTCAAAAGTTCCTTGGTCTGAGGTGGAATGAATTTTTAATGTTTTCCTACTTTTATTCACAATCGCTGAACATTAAATTAATCATCTTTTTATTGTTAAATATTTAACCGGATGTACTCACCGCTACGCAATTCTCGGGTCAAACTCTCTGTAGGCCAAATCTTCTGGCACGAAGTCGGTCAAGGCCCTAATTTAGTATTTTTGCACGGTTCTTGGCATGACAGCAGTCAGTGGCTCAGGACGATCGAACATTTGAGCCCCTACTACCACTGCTTCGCACCGGATTTGCTGGGGTTTGGCGACTCGGAACGCCCGAATCTTCATTATTCGATCGACCTGGAAGTAGAATGTCTCGCCCAATACCTCGATACTTTGAAGCTGCGAGAGGTTTATTTAATCGCTCACTCTATGGGTGGCTGGGTAGCTGCCAGCTACGCGCTCAAATATCCCGATCGAGTTCAGGGTTTGGTGTTGTTGGCCCCAGAAGGCGTCAAGGTTGGCAATCGGCGGGGGCGGTGGCAGACGGCTAGCTGGCTGATCGGCAAACCACCGCTGGCTTTGTGGTGGCTACGATCGATCTATCCAATTGCTAAGTTGCTGGGCAGCCAAAACAAGATTGACGGACTGCTAAAGTTCAGACAGCAGTTGATGCAGTCCCGAGTTGCCGTGCAGTTGCTGTTCCGGCGACGGCGGGCTGAAATTACAGCGGAATTAGTTGATGACAATTTGCCTTTGCTGAAAGCGCCTGTTTTGCTGTTGCACGGTTCTGAAGATACCCCCGCAGCTTCGTCTCTGTGTCAATCCTATGCTGCTCTGGCTCCTAATGCCGAACTGCAATTGGTCAGTCCGGGGGAAAGCAATTTGCCGCAGGAAGTCCCGGATATTGTTGCTAAATATATTCGGGAATTTGCTAAGTGAATTGGTCATTGGTCATTGGTCATTGGTCATTGATAAAATGACAACAGTTAACAGTCAACAGTCAACAGTTAACAGTCAACACTTAACAAGCTAATTCCCAAAAAAATAGCCTCTGGTGCTTCAATTAAGCCTGCGGCTGTATCAGGAAAGGCTGCGGTGAGGTATTTTAAAAGCATAGTGCGATCGCCCCCCGTGACCGCAATTTTGCTATCAGGAAACAAACACCGCCAATCTTCAATAAAATCCCTAACTCCTGCCACCGTCGCATACACAACTCCGCTTTGAATTGCCCCAGCAGTGTCTGTCGCCCAGCGGTCTGGCAGATTTTGTGGTAAGCTGATTAAAGGTAATGCAGCGGTTTTTTTACCGAGCGAGGATAACTGCAAACCCAAACCCGGTAAGATGGCGCCACCAACTAAATACCTATTGACATCAGCCCCAGTAAATGTTAAAGCTGTACCAGCATCTATAAGTAAAACTGGCCAACCAAATTGGTTGCCAGCACCCAGTACAGCCAAAGCTCTGTCAATTCCCAGGGTAGCATAGAGTCCCCCGATCGGCAACTGGTCTAAAGTAATAATTCGGACATCAGGATAATTCTGCCAAATTGCTGTTTGCTGGGTAACTACTGAGGCCAAAATTAAAGGCAGTGGCACTAAAGAAAGTGTGTGAGGATTAGAAAAAGCGGTAGTAGCAGGAAGACAAAGAAGATTTTGAGCAGATATTTCCTCGATCAACCTCATTACTGTTTGCACCAAATATTCCGCCTTTTCCTGCTCGGACAGCCGGGAAACAGTATCAGCATTGAGATGCTGTGTATCCCATGTTTTCTCCAGAGTTTTCCCCGCAAATAATCCCCAGTGCAGCCGAGAATTGCCGATCGCCAAAGCTATTTTAATCTGGTCTTTACCTATTAATCCAGATATACGGTTGTCGAGCCTTGCTGGCGAAGGAAAATGGTTGGGAATTGAGTTTTCCATATTTATCGAGCGCGCGCAAACATTGAACTAAAGATAGATTTTAGATTAATTTTCTTGGGTTAAGCGGGCAGCTAACTCTATTTGACATCTGACCAAGTTCAATGCCGCGCGCCAATTAGTATTGTGGGCGTCAGAGCGCATACTTACTAAATATAAATATTTGTAAAGCAAATAATTGCTTTGCTCAGGCGGCATCATTTATAATGTCTTAAGATATTCCAAAAGTCGTGGTAACTGCGATGGGGCTGTTGGCGGGGTAAGCATAGGTTTAAAAAACCAGACTCAATCAAAATACTGTACAAGTGCTGAGTAAATATGTCTTTAAAAATACAAGAACAAGAAAACCCCTGGCAAAGAATAACTTCGCGGTTGCCTGAACCTGAAAAGTGGAGGCAGGAAGAAAGCCTTTCGCTGCCGGAAGTAGACGAACAAAAAGCCCTAATCTTGCAGATGCAGCAGCAAGTTCAGTTATCAAACTTGCTGAACCAAATTAATAACGAAATTCGCAGTACACTTGACATAGAAGAAATTTTGACATCGGCCTGCAGATTGCTGGGGCAAGCGCTACAGTCCAGCCGCGTGAGCATTTTAGTCAAAGAATCAAATACAGAAAAAACTTTAGTCACGCGCGGAGAGTATAACGCGGGCGACTATCCGATCCAACTGGGAATGAAAGTACCGATGACTGACAACCCGCATTTGGCTGCTGTCGTGTCTCAGCAAGAGTCGCTAGCAGTGACGAAGTTTCTCGATTTTCCGGGATTGAACCCACAAACCCAACAAATTGCCGAAGCTTTGGAAATTAAGTCAATGCTGGCAGTAGCTACTCGCTATCAAGGTGAAGTGAATGGCATAATTGGCTTGCATCAGTGCGATCGCGAACGGGAATGGACTGATTGGGAACGGCAGCTTTTAGAAGGTGTAGGATCGCAATTGGCGATCGCGATCAATCAAGCCAAACTCTATAGCAAAACCAGGCGGCAAGCCGAACGAGAATCGCTGCTACGGCTGATCGGCAACCAAATTCGCAGTACCCTGGATCTGGAAACTATCCTACAAACAGCGGTGAGGGAAGTCCGCCAAATGTTGCAGTGCGATCGAGTAATTATCTATCAGTTTCAAGACAATTGGCAAGGAAAAGTTGTTGTTGAAGATATGGTTATTCCTTGGCCTTCAATTCTAGGAGATATGGGGGCTGATAAGTGTTTCCGGGGAGATTACGCCGATCTTTACCAGCAAGGGCGAGTCAAAGCAATTAATGATATTTTTAATGCGGGTTTAGAGCCTTGTCATGTCGATTTCTTAGACCGTTTGCAGGTAAAAGCTAATCTGATAGTACCAATTGTTACATCAAGAACTGAAGAAAACACCCCCGACACAGCCGGAAATTATAATCCTAAGTTTCCCGGTAGGCTGTGGGGTTTACTGATTGCTCACGAGTGCCGGGATACCCGCAATTGGCAGCGACAAGAAATGGAGTTGCTATCCCAGATAGCCAACCAAATGGCGATCGCCATTCAGCAAGCAGAACTTTACAGCCAAGTGCAAGATGCTGCGGTAAAATCTCAAGCTCAAACCCAGCAATTGCAGGCTGCGTTAGAAGAATTGCGATCGGCCCAGCAGCAATTGATTCAAAGCGAAAAAATGTCAGGTTTGGGGCAAATGGTAGCCGGAATTGCTCATGAAATTAACAACGCCAACAATTTCATCCATGCTAACTTGTTTCACGCTCAAGAATATTTTAAAGCCTTGAACGAAGCTCTAGAACAGGCAGGAAATGTCTGCCCGGAAGCAGCGGAGGCAATTGTCAGAATCAATGAAGAACTAGAACTAGATTACATTCGAGAAGACTTTGGTAAACTGCTCAATTCAATGCGGGAAGGAAGCGGGAGGATTCGCTCGATCGTGATGACGCTGCGAAATTTTTCTCGTTTAGACCACGCTGAATTAAAACCAGTAGATTTGAATGAAGGTTTAGAAAGCAGTTTCTTGATGCTGCAAAATAAGCTAAAAACTCATATCAAAATAAACAAGCAATACGGCAGTTTGCCGCCTGTCCAATGTCATGCCAGTCAAATTAACCAAGTATTTTATAATTTGATTGACAATGCTTTAGATGCGCTTCAGTCAACGAGCAAACCGGGGGAATTAACCATCCGCAGTTGGCAAAGCGAGCCGGACTGGGTAACAATCTCTGTCCGCGACACGGGAACTGGCATTCCTGCAGAAATTCAAGACAAGATTTTTGACCCATTTTTTACTACTAAACCTGTGGGTAAAGGCACTGGTTTAGGACTTTCAGTGTGCTATCAGGTAATTGTTCAAGCTCACGGCGGCAAGCTGAGTTGCGTCAGTCAGGTTGGCGAAGGAACTGAGTTTATTGTAGAGTTGCCGCTGACAAATCAGAGGGTAAGTGCATAATTCCTGCTTTAGTCAGATTCACCGTGTTTTGTCACTCTGGCAGTAGTATAGAACCCATTTGATCTCTTGAGGGCGATCGTCAATCACATTACGGATCGGCAATAAATTTGTTTTTTTGCCATCGCATTTTTAATGGAATCAGATTTAAATTACGTCCGAACCTCAATTTTCCGAAATTCCCAACAGGGTTATGCTGAGACATATAAAATTCTAAGTATTTTTACTCATAATTGTCTCTTCGGATTCACTTGTGCCCGCTGAATCAGTGAAAGCTGCCTCTTGGGGATCGAAATCTGGAATTTAAGCTCTCCTTTACAGACGTGGAAAACCCGCTTTTTATAGGGCTGAAAAAAAGATCGCAATTTTTCCGGATAAAACTTATTGATGATGAAAGTTAGACATATCTATGTAAATAGGTGTAAGTAGGTGTAATTATTTACACTCAGCATTTGATCTGGGGCAATAATACCTTCAGATGCTTATTGGGCAAGCATTTTTACTGGATTTACCTGCAGGTAGGTGGAAATTTTTCTTGCAGTGACCGATCGCTACAAGAAAGCCGAACCTCGGGTTTTCAGTCACTTCTAATCCTTAATTACTCATCATCAAAGGAGAAACTATGGCGACTTCATTCACTGGTTCTTTGGGTACAACCACTAATTACAGCAGCATCAGTGACCTAATTACACAATGGCCTACTGCCGCCCAGAATCAAGGCATCCAACTGTCTGGGATAGCTTTTGATGGCGTGGAAACGAATTACACTAACCCTACTGCCATCAGCAACCTCACCTTAGCAACGAACGAAAACCCTAAAAGCTGGTTGAGCTACGGCGGTCCCGGTGGTATTGGTGTCGCATCTGATTATCCTGGTTGGTTCACCGACGCCAATAAACTTCGGGCGGAAATCAACTATGACCCCAACACCAATAAATCTCAGGTGCTGAAGGTGAAATGGGCAGATAACAAAGACATTACTAGCGCCACGATCGACCTCAGTGGATTACTTCCCAAATCAACTTTATTGACTGAACCGGGCGATCCAGGCAATGAAGTTGGTTTGCTGCAAATCTTCAATAACGGGGTTTTGGTACCAGCTACCAATTTTACGATTACTCGCCTCAACGCTCCGATTACTCCCAAACCGCTCTCTGTGTCTTCAAATGGAGTGACTTTTATTGCCGATCGTACCGATGGCAATTTCCAATTCAAGGTAGAATCAAATTCCACTAGCGTCGCTTTTGACGAACTGCGGTTCTCCGCTAAAGCCTACGATAGCCCCAACGATGCCTCCTTCAAAAGCGATAGTTCCGACTACCTACTGCGGAGTATTCAATATCAAGGCATTGATGTGACGCCGACGCCTACTCCGACACCGACACCGACACCGACGCCCACTCCGACGCCGACACCTACGTCTCCAAGTATCTTCCAGTTCGCCCAACCAAATTACACGGTGGCTGAAGGCGGGGTGGCGACGATTAACGTTACTCGCACCGGTGGCACGGCGGCTGGATCAATTAACTACCAGACTCTTGACGGTTCGGCAAGTTCAGCAGGCACTGCTGCAGATTACACTTCGGCGACGGGGGTGTTGAATTTTGCTGCGGGGCAAACAACCGCTAGTTTCACCGTGACGTCTTTGACTGATTCGATTGTGGAATCGCCGGAATCGGTGAATTTGGTGCTCTTCGGTGGCAATGTCGGCAGTAGTCCGTCAATTTTGACGATTAATGATGTGGCGCCAACTGGGACGACGCCAACTCCGACGCCAACTCCGGCGACAACTCCAAGTATCTTCCAGTTCGCCCAACCAAATTACACGGTGGCTGAAGGCGGGGTGGCGACGATTAACGTTACTCGC